>NZ_VIRS01000013.1 GCF_006912135.1 Cryptosporangium phraense
AGGCGACCCGGTTGTGAAGGGTGAGGCTTCACAACCGGGAAGCACTACTTCTGCGGGCTCGGCGCTTCCCTGACCCGCCGCTCGAGCCAGCCCTCGATCCGCCCGGCGACGTCCGCCCATCCGTGGTCGAACACGCACGAGTGCGCCTTCCCGGACAGCTCGAGCAGCTCGGTGACCGCGGGCGAGTCCCGGTACAGCCGGTAGGCCGCACGGGTCACCACGGCCGGCACCGTGTGGTCGTGCTCCGCCGCGACGAACAGCAGCGGAGCTCGGCTCGCGGTCCTGGTGTCGACCGACGCCGGTGACCGGCGGCGCAAGTTGGAGGTGGCCACCTCGAAGATCGGCCGGCCCGGCCCGGGAATGGCGTAGGCCTCGTACAACTCGTCGGACTCGGACCTCGACAACGCGTTCCCGAAGCCGTAGCGGAACTGCTCGACGGTCAGCGCGACCGTCCGCTTCGTGTTGCCCGGGTTCCTCAGGACCGGAAACGACGAGCGGAGCTGCGCCAACGGCAGCGCCCGGACGCCTCTCACCGGCGCGGGGCTGATGACGACGGCCGCACGCAGCGAGGCCAGGCCGTTGAGCTTCTGCACCACCGCCCCACCGACCGAGTGGCCGATCACGATCGGTGGCTCGTCCAGCCCGGCGATGATCCCGGCGTAGTGCGCGGTGATCTCGTCGAGGCCGACGCCCGCCAGCCGGCCCGGGTGGGCGCGGGTCTCCGTGGCCGTCTCGCCGTCCCCCGGCCACCCCGGGGCGATCGGCCGGTAGCCGGCGTTCCGGTAGAGCTCGATCCACGGCGCCCACGAGGAGGCCTGGATCCACAGGCCGTGGACGAAGACGACGGGTATTCCGGCTTCGCTCGTCATCAGGAGCGGAAAAACGACAGCAGATCGGCGTTGATCGTGTCCGCGTGCGTCGTCGGCATGCCGTGCGGATACCCGGGATAGGACTTCAGCGTGCCGTTCTGGAGCAGTTCCACGGCCCGCGGCGCGGTGTTCTCGAACACGACGATCTGGTCGTCCTCCCCGTTCATCACGAGGACGGGGACGCTGATCTTCTGGAGGTCGGCGGTGAAGTCGGCGTGGGCGAACGCGTACACGCCGTCGTAGTGGGCCTGGGCCGAACCGGTCATGCCCTGCCGCCACCAGTTGCGGATGATCGGCTCGGACGGTTCGACGCCCGGCCGGTTGAAGCCGTAGAACGGGCCGGCCGCGACGTCCTGGTAGAACTCCGGGCGGTTGGCGGCCAGCGCGGTCCGGAAGCCCTCGAACACCGAGGCCGGCAGCCCGATCGGGTGGTCCTCGTCCTGCATCACGTACGGGGTCACCGACGAGATCAGGGCCGCTTTCGCGACCCGGGCCTCGCCGTGCCGGCCGAGGTAGCGCGCGACTTCACCGCCGCCGGTGGAGTGGCCGACGTGGATGGCGTCGTGCAGGTCGAGGTGCTCGGTCAGCGCGGCCAGATCGTCGGCGTAGTGGTCCATGTCGTGGCCCTCGCTGCCCTGCGACGAGCGGCCGTGGCCTCGTCGGTCGTGGGCGATCACCCGGTAGCCGTGGTCCAGGAAGAACAGCATCTGGGCGTCCCAGTCGTCGGACGTGAGCGGCCATCCGTGGCTGAAGACGATCGGCTGACCGGTTCCCCAGTCCTTGTAGAAGATCTCGGTGCCGTCGCTCGTGGTTATCGTGGGCATGGGTCCCCTCGCTTCGTTCCGGCTGCTCGGACCCGTGGAGTAGACCCGGCGCGAGGTGACAGGCGCTGGACGCGGCCTTCACTGCTCGTTCAGTAGCCGTCCACTGCGCCGGTCCAGGTTGTTGTCATGGCTGAGATCCACTACCGGTACGCCACCGTCGAGGGCAGGCGGCTGTTCTACCGCGAGGCCGGGCCGCCCGACGGCCCGGTGGTGGTACTGCTCCACGGGTTTCCCTCGAGCTCGTTCATGTTCCGCAACCTGATCCCGCGGCTGGCCGACCGGTGGCGTCTGATCGCCCCCGACCACCTCGGTTTCGGCCATTCCGACGCTCCGCCGGTGAGCGAGTTCGACTACACCTTCGACGCGCTGGCCGACCTCACCCGGGGACTGCTCGGACAGTTGGGTGTCGACCGGTACGGGATGTACGTCCAGGACTTCGGGGCGCCGATCGGATTCCGGCTCGCGCTCCGTGACCCGGCCGCGGTCACGGCGATCATCAGCCAGAACGGCAACGCGTACGAGAAGGGCATGCAGCCCGGCTTCTTCGAGGGCATGCGGGCGTACTGGACGGACCAGAACGCCGAGACCGAGGCCGGTGTGCGCCGGGCGTTGAGCCTCGATGTGACGCGCTGGCAGTACCTGACCGGGGTGGCCGACGAGTCCCTGGTGGACCCGGACACCTGGGAGCACGACTTCGCGTTGCTGTCCCGTCCCGGGATGGACCTGGTGCAGCTGAAGATGGCGTTGGATTACCGAACGAACGTGCCGCTCTATCCGGTCGTGCAGGCGTACTTCCGCGAGTACCAGGTGCCGCTGCTGGCGGTCTGGGGTGCAGGTGACCCGGTCTTCGCTCCGGACGGCGCTCGCGCGTTCGCCGACGACCTCCCGAAGGCCGAGATCCACCTGCTGGCGGGAGGCCACTTCCTGCTGGAGAGCGCCTTGGACGACGTCGTCCCGCTGATTCGTACGTTCCTCACGAACCACCGGTGAGCGCGATGCCTTCTGCGCGTCGTGCGAACACGTGCGTGCCGCGTCGGGCGGTGACTTCTCGGGCCCGTTCCACGGCGGCCCGCACGACCTCCACCGGCTCGCCGCGGGCCTGCAGCAACCGAGCACGCTGCACGAGGACCAAGCCTTCCGGATAGCGCTGGCGGTAGGCCTCGAGGAACTGGTCGGCGCGGTCGAGAGCGTCTGCGGCATCGTCCGGATCACCGGCCGCCAGCCGCATCTCCGCCAGCAGACCGAACCACGTGGCGACGCACGACAGCGGCGGGTCCAGCAGGTAGTCGGAGATGAGGCGTCGCACCTCGGCTGCGGATCCCTCCGGGTCCTGGCCGGTGAGCGCCCTGGCCCAGTGGTAGGCCAGGCGCTGGTAGGCGCCGAGGAAGACGAACGAGAACTCGGGATCCACCGCCATGCCCCGCTCGGCTGCGCGTAGCGCCCAGCCCGGGTCTCCGGCCGTCGCCGCGATCCTGGCCGAGTGCGTCGCCCAGATCGTCGTCCGGTACCGGTCACCGCCCGGGCCGGGGTCCAGCTGGTCCAGGAGCGTCCGAGCCAGGTCGAGGTCGCCGTGGAGTGCCGCGGTCTCGGCGAACTTCCCCAGGCCGAGCCGCAGCAGATCGCGACGGAGCGGATTGTCCTCGCGCCGGACGGCCCCGTTCGCCCGTCGCCGGTCGAACGCGACCAGGAACGGCAGCGCGTCCTCGACGTGGCCGAGCTGCCACTGCTGGTCGCCCCAGGCGAGCAGGCCGTAGGCCTGGATCAGTGGATCGTCGGACGCTTCGCCCTGATCGCGCAGCTCCCGCGCCAGCACGTCGCCCCGGTCGAGATCGAGGGCCTGCACGTGGACGACCCAGCGGGTGAAGAGGAAGTCCGCCGCCTCGGAGTTCCGGTCGAGCTTGCGTGCGAGCTGCTCGGCCCGCTCCAGCCGGTCGAGCGCCGTGACGCCGTACATCGACTTCATCCCGGCCACGGCGATCAGCTGGGAGAGCGCGGCCAGCTCCAGCTCGTCCAGGCCGGCGGCCCGGGCGACCTGCGCGGCGGCCGCCAGTTGCTCCTGCGCGGCGTCCAGCGCGGACTTCGCCGACGCGTTGCGCGCCGTGTTCATCAGTGCGCCCGCCGTCCGGGCCGGGTCGGCGAGGGGACCGGCGGCCCACCGGTGGTGAGCCAGCTGTTCGGCGACGGACTCCTGATCGGGCCGGGAGGACTCGATCGCCTCGGCGATCCGGAGGTGGAGCAGGTGGGCCCGGAGCGGAGGCGTGCTCTCGCTGATCGTCTCGCGGATCAGGTCGTGAGCGAAGCGGTAGGAGTAGGGGTCGTCCGGAACCGGTTCTACGAGCCCGAGCGCCTGCACGGGGTCGAGATGGTGGAGGCAGTCCCTGACCTCGAGGCCGGCCGCGCGGGCGAGCACCAGCAGGTCGATCGTCCGGCCGAGGAGCGCGGCGAGCTGAATGACGTCGCGGGAGCGCTCCGGCAGGCCGGTCAGGCGGTCGCGGACGACATCGCGAACGGTGGCGGGAACGCCGGCGCGCATCACCGCGTCCGGGGTGATCACCCCGCCATCGCCGGAGAGCAGCCGAGCGAGTTCCCGGACGAAGAACGGGTTGCCCGCGGTACGGGCACGGAGCAGACGAACGGCATCGGACGCGGGCAGCCGGCCGGTTCCCCGACGCACGAGCTCGGTGACCTCGTCGTGGTCGAGGGGGCCCAGAACGATGCGACGGTGGCCGATCACCCGGCTGGCCGCGGCCAGCATCCGGGTCAATTCCGATCCGGGAACCGGCGCGTGGGTACGGAGCGCGCCGGCGACGACGGCCCCGGCCGGCAACCGGGACACCAGGTGGCCGAACAGACGCAGCGAATCGGCGTCGGCCCATTGGAGGTCGTCCACGATCAGCAGCACCGGCCGGGTCGCCGCGCTTTCACCGACCAGGGCGACGACGGTCTCGAAGAGCCGGAACTGACCGGTGTCCGGTAGGAGCAGCGACGCGGCGACGGCGTCACGGGGCTCGAGCAGCCGGCCGATCTCACCGGCCAGCCAGTTGTGCCTGGCCCGGTCAGGCAGGTCGGCCAGGAGCGCGCGGACGATCTCCACCCAGGGCCACATCGAGGGTGTTCCGCTGCCCTCGTGACAGCGCCCCCAGACGACGAGGCCGCCGGCGCGATCGGTCTCGATCCCGGCCTGCTCGAGCAGACAGGTCTTGCCCGCTCCCGGCTCTCCCTCGACGAGAACCAGTCCGGTCTGTCCTTCGATCGCCGCGCCGATGCTCCGCCTCAGCGTCGTCAGCTCGGCGGCCCGCCCGATCATATCGGTCGGCGGCGCCTGATCCAGCGCGGAGCGACGAGCCGCATGCAGAGCCCGGCCGGGAGCGATCCCGAGCTCGTCGGAGAGCCGGGCGCGCGCCCGCTCGAACTGTGCGAGCGCTTCGGTCCGGCGTCCGACCCGGGCCAGCGCGACGATCAGCGCCGCCTGCACCGGTTCGTGCAGGGGTGCCATCGACGTGGCCAGCGTGAGGGCCGCCAGGACGTCGGCGCTGCGTCCGGCCGGCGTGGCCAGCTCGGCCGCGGTGACACAGGCCTCGAAGAACTCGCGGTCCAGCGAGGCGAACTCTGCCTTCGCGGCCGGACTGCGGTCGAGGCCCTCGCCGGCCGGGCCGCGCCAGTAGCTCAGGGCGGCCAGGTAGCGGTCGAGCGCGGCGTCGGAGCGTCCCTCGGTCAGCGCCGTCCCGGCCTCGGCCACCAGCTCCCGGAAGGCCGCGAGGTCGAGCACGTCCGGGCCACCGTCGAACTGGTAGCCGTCGTCGACGTGCCGCAGGTACGAGCCGGGCTCGCGGGCCGCGCGGCCCGGCTCGAGCAGCCGGCGGAGTGCGCCGACGGACTGCTGGATCCCGTTCACCGCGGTGGGCGGGGGATCCGCGTCCCAGAGCAGGCCGACGAGCTCGTCGACGCTGACCGACCGGCCCACCCGGGCCAGCAGGATCCCCAGGAGCAGCTCGTGCTGGGGCGGGCCGGGCTTCACCTCGACGCCGTCGCGCTGGATCCGCAACGCGCCCAGGATGCCCAACCGCAGTCCGGTGCCCGTCCGGTCGGACGTCTCAGTCATCAGACGTGGCGGCCCTCGGGCCGACGTCACCGCGCCGGGCGCGCATCGGACTCACCTCCGGCTCCCGGAAGGACTGCCCCGATCGTAATGGGCCGGGGTCGGTTCCGCCGCTCGGGCACGGTGACCCGCGGCTCCCGGTCACCAGGGAGCGCCGTCGATCTCGTCCAGCAGGTCGTCCGCGCGTTGCGCGTAGAGGTACGCCTCCCGCTCGACGGAGAGCGCTCGGGCGCGCTCAGCGGCGACCCGGACGACCGCGGACGCCTGGCCCGACGCCCGGAGCAGCCTCGCGCGCAGCAGCAGGTTCAGCCCCTCGGCATAGCGCTGGCCGAACCGCTCCAGGAAATGATCGGACCGGTCGAGTGCCTCGGTGGCCTCGTCCAGCGCCCCGACGGCCAGCCGCATCTCGGCCAGCAGAGCGTGGGCGCTGCTGATCGACGTGATCGGCGGATCGACGAGGTTCGTGGCGATGATCTGCCGGGCCTCGACGGCGGCGCCGTCCGGGTCCAGCCCGACGACCGCCCGGGCCCAGCAGCCGGCGAGCCGCTGATGGATGCGGTGCCACGCGAACGAGGAAGCCGATTCCACCGCGATGCCCCGCGCCGAGGCGTACAACGCCCACTCCGGCTCGCCCACCAGCGCGGCGGTGCGGGCGGAGAGAGTCGCCCAGGCGGTGATCGCGTGCGGATCGTCGCCCGCCTCGGCCTCCAACTGGTCGAACAGCGTCCGCGCCGCGCCGACCTCGCCGTTCAGCGCGGTCGATTCCGCGATCATCCCGCCCAGAAGAATTCTGAGGTCGTGGCGGATCGGATCGTCCTCCCGTCCCGGGAGGCCCCCGAGGAGGTTCGTCCGCAGCCGGTTCAGATAGCGGCAGGACTCCCCGATGCGGCCGACGGACTGCTGGTGGAGACCCCAGGCGTACCAGCCGTACGCTCGCTCGACGGGGTCGGAGGACTCCTCGGCGCGGCGGCGCAGGCGGAGTGCGACCTCTCCGGCCCGGCCGAGCTCGAGAACGTTGGTGAGCGAGCTCCAGTAGGTGAAGAGGTTGGCGGCGGCCTCGCGCCCCCGGCCGAGGCCGGCCGCCAGGTCGGCCGCCCGCTCCGGGAACTTCAGCTGCTCGACGCTCGCGGCCCACGACGGTTGGACGCCGATCAGTGCTTGGAGATACGTCAGAGCCGACAGCTCGGCCTCGGCCACGTTCGCCGCGCGGGCGAGCCGCACGGCCGACAGCAGCTGCCGTTCGGCGGCCTCGAACGCGGATTTCGCGGCGGCGTTGCGGCCCGCCCGGATCAGTGCGCGGGCGGTGCGGGCCGGATCGGCGAGCGGCCCCGCGGCCCACAGGTGGTGGGCCAGGCGTTCGGCCGGCGGGTCGCCGTCCGGAGCGAGCCGCTCCAGCGCGTCGGCCACCCGGAGGTGCAGGTAGGGCACCCGGTTCGGCGACGCCTCCGCCGCGATCGACTCGCGCACCAGGTCGTGGGTGTACCGGTACGAGTACGGATCACCGGGTACGGGCTCGAGCAGGTCGAGCGCCTCGACCGGCTGCAACCGGTCGAGACACCCGGCGACGTCGAGATCGGCCGCATCGGCCAGCACCCGGACGTCGATCTGCCTACCGATCAACGCGCCGAGCCGGAGCAGGTACCGGGTGTCGTCCGGCAACCCCGCCGTGCGGTCGCGGACGACGTCGCGCACGCTCGACGGCACCCCGACCCGCGCGTCGCGGTCGACGAGGAGCCGGGCGAGCTCCCGCACGAAGAAGGGGTTCCCGGCCGTGCGGGCGTAGACGATCCGGATCAGGTCGGGCGAGGGGGTGCGTCCGATCTCTCGGCGGACGAGTTCGCAGACCTCGTCCGGGTCGAGGGCCTCGAGCCGCAGGCGCCGATGACCGGGCACCCCGCTGGCCGCGGCGAGCGCCCGGGTCAGGTCCGGGACGGGGGCCGGCGCCTGAGTGCGGAGGGCGCCGATCAGCATGGTTCCGGGCGGCAGGCGCTTGACCAGATGCTCCAGCAGGTGGAGCGAAGCCGCGTCGGCCCAGTGCAGATCGTCGATGATCAGCATCAGCGGACGCCGGGCCGCAGCGGCCGCGACGAGCCCGACGATGCGCTCGAAGAGCCGGAACCGGGCGACGCTGTGCGGCAGCGTCGCCGCGTCGAGAGCAGCCCCGTCCGGTGCGAGCAGGCCGCGTAGTTCGGCGGAGTGCTGTTCGTTCCGCACGTGGTCGGGCAGGCCGGCGAGGATCGCGGTGACCGCGTGCACCCAGGGCCACATGGTCGGCGTGCCGTCGCCCTCCAGGCACCGCCCCCAGACGACGAACCGCCCGCCCGCGAGATCGGCGAAGTGGTCGAGCAGGTGGGTCTTGCCGACCCCGGGCGCGCCCTCGACCACGACGAGACCGGTGCCGCCCGACCGCGCGCGGTCCCACTCCGAGCGCAGGACGGTGAGCTCCTCCTCCCGGCCGACGATCTCCGGTGGCTCGCCGGGCATCGCCACGTATCTCGTCGTCACCGGTCCGGCTCAATCGTCGAAGAGGAGACGGTGGCGGAGCCGAGCGAGGATCTTGGCGAGGAGGCGCGAGATCTGCATCTGCGAGACTCCCACGTCGGCGGCGATCTGGGACTGGGTGAGCTCGTGGACGTATCGCAGCCCGAGAATCCGGCGGTCCCGTTCGGGTAGGTCCGCGAGCGCGGCCTCGAGTGACAGCATCTGTTCGACCAGTTGATGCCCCCGGTCGGCCTCCCCGAGCGTCTCGCCGAGCGGCCGACGTCCTCCCTCTCCGCGGGGCGGCGCGTCCAGCGAGGCCGGGGCCCGGGCCGAGGTGATCAGAAGCCCTTCGGCGACGGTGCCGACGGGGACGCCGAGATGGCGTGCCAACGTCCGCGTGGTCGGGCTCTGGCGGCCGCTGCGGTAGAGGTCGGTCATCGCGACGGTGATGTCCTGATGAAGTCGGCGAAGGCGCCGGGGCGGGCGGACCGACCAGGTGACGTCCCGGAAATGGTGCTGGATCGCGCCGGTCATCGAAGGGACGGCGAAACTCAGGAAGGCAGTTCCGCGGTCCGGGTCGAACCGGTCGATCAACCTCACGAGTTCGAGGGACGCCACCTGGACCAGATCGTCGAGCGGCTCGCCGCGCCGGGCGAAGCGGCGCCCCACGTGCTCGGCCAGCGGGAGGTGCAGCAGGATCAGCCGCTCGCGCAGCTCACTCCTCTCCGGACCCGATCCCAGTTCCGCGTAGCGGCGGAACAGCGGTTCGACCTGCGCGTACTCGGAGTAGTCCGGACCCTCCCCGGCGGTCGCGCGGAGCATCGGTGGACCGCTCAGTACTGGATGACCGCCCGGAACCGGAGTTGACCCTGGCGGAGCTTCTGGTAGGCGTCGCCGATCTTCTCCTTCGGGAAAACCTCGATCATCGGCTTCACGGCCCCGCTCGCGACGATCTCCAGCGCCTCGTTCAGGTACTCCGGTGAGTTGTGCGCCGATCCGACGATCTGCAGGCTGTGGGCCGTCATGGCCAGCGCCGGGATCGGGAACTCGTCGTCGGCCGAGATGCCCATGAGGACGAGCTTTCCCCACGGATTCATGCCCTTGATCGCGTCGACGGCCGGGCCGTGCGACGGCGCGGTGTGCAGCACGACGTCCGCACCGCCCACCTTCTTCAGCTCCTCCCCGTTGGCCACGACCTCGTCGGCCCCGAGCTCGCGGGCCAGGTCGTGCTTGGCGGGGGAGTGCGTGATCGCGACGACGCGGTAGCCGGCCGCCTTCGCGAACTGGATGCCCAGGTGTCCCACGCCGCCGATGCCCACCACCGCGACCGTGCCACCGGGCTTGCCGGCCGCCCGGCGGAGCGCGGCCCACACGGTGTAGCCGGCGCACACCGTCGGAGCGGCGTTCTCGTAGGAGAGGTTGTCGGGCAGCAGGATCGTGCCGAGCTCGTCTACGGCGACGTATTCGGCCTGCCCACCGTCGACGTTGACGCCGGTGAGAATCGGCGCCACGCAGTTGTTGGCGGTCACGAAGCTGTAGGGGTGGTTCCCGTGGCAGAACTCGCACCGCCCACAGGGCAGCTGGGTGATCGGCATCCCGACGCGGTCGCCGACCTTCCGGGTGACGACCCCCTCGCCGACGGCCACGATCTCGCCGACCCCCTCGTGGCCGGGGATCAACGGGAAGGGCCGGAAGTTCAGCACGTTCTCGGCGAGCAGGGAGTCGGTGTAGCAGACGCCGCAGGCGTGGACCTTGACCAGGACCTGATGCGGTCCGGCTTCGGGCTTGGGGACGTCCCGGAGCTCCCAGGCAGCGTGCGGTTCGGAAACGACGCCGGCTTTCATCAGGCTCATGCGGTCCTCCTTCGAAGTGTCTCCGGGGGCCGAAGCTAGGGAGCGACTCTGAAGGAGGAGTGGACAGACAGTGGATGTCCGAGCCGCATCGCCGAGGACCTCCACCACGGTCGGGCTACCGCGTGTCGAATCGGTCCGCGACCCAGTCGGCGATGAACGTGCTGACGTGCGGGAGGTGATCCAGCCCAATGTGCTTGGTCGCGCCCTCTTCGAGCGTGAACACCCGCAGCTCCCGCAGCGGCGCGTTGACCGCCTGGTCGTACGACCGGTGCGCGTACTCCAACGGTATCTGCCGGTCCTCGGCCCCACCGCCTCCGTTGCACCGCTCCCCAGTTGTGGTTCGCACCCCAGGCGACGCAGAGCGCGTACCGCTTCTCGAACGCGGCCACCCGAGGTGCGTAATAGCCACCGAGCGACCAGCCGACGATGCCGATGCGGCTGGGGTCCACGTCGGACCTGGTCGACAGGTGGTCCAGCGCAGCGGAGCCCCAGGCCTCGGCGTCGATCCGGGCGGTGAGGCCCTGCAGGCGCAGCGCCTCACCGCTCCCGGGCTGGTCGAGCATCAGGCACGAGATCCCACGGGCGGCCAGCTCCTCCCAGTGCCCGGAGGAGTACTGATGCTCCTTCGTCGAGTCGAGCCCGTTGACCAGCACGATCACCGGGTGCGGCCCGTCGCCGGGAGCGGCGCTGAAGTACGCCGGCAGCGTGGTGCCGAGATAGGGAACGGCCACGCGTTCCACCGAAGCGGGGAACGCCCGCTCCTGCAGCTCCAGCACCCGCCGGTACGTCGGGATCCGGCTCTCGTCGGAGTTGGCGAGCATCCGCTCGGCCTGGCACAGGTAGTTCGTGGCCCGGCGGTAGAGCTGCCGGGCGGTCCGCTCGTGGCCGGCCTTCGACGCGTCCTCGGTCTGGGCGACGAGTTGATCGGTGAGCGCCGTCCACGCCCGCAGGAAGTCGGGCGTCCCGGCGTCCTCGCCCTTGGAGGCGGCCTCGCGAATCGGGCGGCAGGCCCGGTCGACCTCGTCGATCAGGCCGCCGGAGTTCAGCGTCGCGACGACGCCCAGGTTCCAGACTTAGTTGCCGGGAAAGTACTCGAACATCTCAGACGTCCCTTCTGCGGATCCGTGGCCGCGGGCGGGCCGCCTGCACCGGCGGCAGGTCGACGCCGGACACGACCCGGTTGCGGATCGTCCCGATGCCTTCGACGGTCATCTCGACGACGTCCCCGGGCACCAGCGGTGGCACGTCGTGACCGCGGCCCCAGAGCTCGGCCAGGCAGCCTCCGTTGCCGCACGTCCCGGACCCGAGCACGTCACCCGCTCGTACCCAGGTACCACGGGAGGCGTACGCGACCAGCTCCTCGAACGGCCAGCCCATGTTGGACAGCAGGTCCTGTCCGACGAGCGTGTCGTTCACCGACACCCGGAGGTCGAGCGCGAGGAACCCGTCGGCGTCCCGGTAGGGCTCCAGCTCGTCGGCCGTGACGAGCCACGGTCCGAGCGTGGTGGCGGAGTCCTTGCCCTTGGCTGGTCCGAGTCCGACCTTCATCTCCCGGGCCTGGAGGTCGCGCGCCGACCAGTCGTTCATGATCGTGTACCCGAAGATGTCGACGTCCCCGGGCGCCAGCGACGTCCCGTCCCGGCCGACCACGAGCGCCACCTCCAGCTCGAAGTCGAAGCGCTCCGACCCCGGCGGGACCGGGACGTCGTCGAAAGGACCGACCACCGCGTACGGGTTGGTGAAGTAGAAGGTCGGCGCCCGGTACCACTCCGGTGGTACGCCACCGACCCCGTCGATCGACTTCCGGACGCCCTCGACGTGTTCTTCGAACGCGACGTAGTCCCGGACGGTCGGCGGCGTCAGCGGTGCGAGCAGCCGGACGGAGGCCAGCGGGACGGGCGGCCCGGCCAGCGCGGACGAGCCGGCCTCCAGCGCCGCGGGCAGCCCGGAACACACCAGATCGAGGACGGAGACACCGGACGGCAGCGGGTGGAGCCCGGCATCGGACACGACACCCGCCCCGCCGGCCCAGGTGGCGAACCTCATCAGACCGGGGGAGCGAGGTAGAGACCCTTGTCGGGGTCGTTGAACGAACGTTGTGCGACGAACTCGTTCATCTGGTTCGCGATGCCCCACTGGTCGGCGATCTCGGGCTGGGTGAAGTCGTAGAGGTGCGGGTGCCAGGTGTCCTCGTCGATCAGCTCCAGCTCGGTCGTGTACTCCATCGTGTTGCCGGAGGGATCGAGGAAGTAGCTGAACGTGTTGTTGCCCGCGGTGTGGCGGCCGGGGCCCCAGATCTTCTCGACGCCCGCGCGGAGCACCCGGCCGGTGCCGCGCAGGTACTCGTCGATCCCGCGCATCTCGAACGACGCGTGGTGCAGCGACGGGTGCGGGCCGCGGGCGATCGCGACGCTGTGGTGCCAGGCGTTGACCCGCATGAACCACATCATCTTGCCCAGGTGCGGGTGCAGGAGGGTGTCCGACAGCGCGAACCCGAGGTGCTTCTCGTAGAACGCGCGGGTGGCCTCCGGGTCGGCCGAGTTGATCACGACGTGCGACAGCCGCACCGGGATCGACTCGCCTTCCTCGATCGTCCGGTGCTTCCGCACGGCGACGTCGGCGGAGACCTCGACGGTGCGGCCCTCGTTGTCGAAGAACCGGAAGCCGTACCCGCCGCCGGGCGTGTGGAGCGGGCCTGGTTCGGTGATCAGGCGGACGCCGTCGGCGCCCAGCCGCTCGGCGATGACGTCCACGTCGGCGCGGGTCGCGACGCCGAACGCGAGCAGGTCGATGCGCTTGTCCGCGGCGCGGCGCAGCCGCACGGCGTACTGCTCCGGCGAGCCCTCCGCGGCCAGGAACGCCAAGCCGGAGTCGGTGTGCTCGGTGCGGAGTCCCCAGGTGTCGGTGTAGAAGGCCAGCTGGGCGTCGAAGTCCGGTACGGCCAGGTCGACGTGCCGCAGGTGGGTGATCAGACGGTCGGTCATGGAATCGGCTCCGGGGGTCAGGCGGGTGTGCTGACGAGCGCGTGGAACTCGTCCCACAGCGGCTGGTCGACGGCCGGCCGCTCGGTGAGCAGCTCGGCCAGCGAGATCATCGTCGTGAGCTGCTCGTCGGGCGTCAGCGTGGAACGGTCCCGAGCGGCCTCCACGATGTACGCGTAGAGCGAGTCCTCACCGGTGGGGCAGTAGCCGGCGATGAACGACGGCCCGCCGTAGTACAGGTCGGTGCGACGTCGTAGCGCGATCCCGGAGCCCAGCCCGCCGCCGACCACCAGAACCGAGTTCACAGCGGACACGAGAGACTCCTTCGTCACTTGACGGCGAGAGGGTTGACCGGGGCGCCGACGGCCCCGGTCACCGGCAGCGGCGCGGCGGCCAGGAAGAACTCGTGGACGCCGTCGGCCGCGCAGTCGGCCGCCAGCGCGTCGAAATCCCACATCTCACCGATGAACAGGCCCATGTTCGGGATGCACACCTGGTGCAGCGGCTGGAACGCGTCGTCGAACTCGTTCGGACGCACCTCGAATCCCCAGGTGTCGGTCGCGATCCCGGCGATCTCGGTGTCGTGGAGCCACTCGGCGGTGGTGAACGACAGGCCGGGGGACGCTCCGCCCGCGTAGTCGTTCCAGCCTTCCCGGCGGGCCCTGGCCAGCCGTCCGGTGCGGACACACACCAGGTCGCCGCGGCCGACGGTGACGCCGTGGGCCGCGATGGTCGCCTCCAGGTGCTCGGTGGTGATCGCGAACCCGTCGGGCAGCTCGCCGTCCGGACCGACGACCCGCGCGACGTCGAGCAGGACGCCGCGCCCGGCGATGCGGGCGGCGGCGGTCTCGATGCCGGTGACCAGGTCACCGTCGCTGGTCACGACGTCGCCCGCGCGACGGCCGTTCCAGGCGTGACCGTGATCGAAGATGTGGCCGAGGCCGTCCCACTGCGTGGAGGCCTGCAACGGCATGAAGACGACGTCGTCCGCGCCGCCGAGACCGTGCGGGAAGCCCTGGGAGCCGCGCTCGGCGTCGGTGCCGGTGTCGAGCATCGTGTGCACCGGGTTGGTGCGCCGCCGCCAGCCCTTCTGCGGGCCGTTCATGTCGAACGACTGGGCCAGCGAGAACACGGCGCCGCGCCGGATGCAGGCGGCCCCGGCCAGGCGCGCCGACTCGTCGAGGAAGTTGAGCGTGCCGAGCACGTCGTCGGCGCCCCAGCGCCCCCAGTTCGAGCACCGCTTCGCGGCGGCGGCGATCGCGCCTTCCGGATCGGTGCGGTCGAGCGCAGTCATCCGATGGCTCCTTTGCCCTGGCCTGCGCACCACTCTCAGGCATCCAGGAGCCATCGGGAACCCAAATCTAGTGATGCTTGCTATTGGCCATTCCTATGGTGAACGGATGACGGTCGATCGAATGCTGCTGGATCTTGATCTGAATCTGCTGGTCACGCTGGACGCTCTCCTGCGTGAGCGGAACGTCACCCGGGCCGCCGAACTGCTCGGGTGCAGTCAGCCGACGATGAGCACCGGGCTCGGCCGGCTGCGCCGGTACTTTGACGACGAGCTGCTCCACCGCGTCGGCAACCGCTACGAGCTGACGCCGCTGGCCGTGACGCTGGCGGTGCGCACGCCGCCCGCCATCGAGGGTGTGCGGCGGGTGTTCGATCTCCGCAGTGAGTTCGACCCGGCGAAGATCGAGCGCGAGTTCACGATCGTCACGTCCGACTACGCGGCGGCCGTCTTCGGCCCGCTGATGACGAGGCGGGTGGCGGAGCGGGCGCCCGGCGTCCGGCTGCGCTTCCAGCAGACGTCGCCGGCCGCCGTCGACAACGCCCAGGACATGCTGCGCTCGGTCGACGGCATCCTCCTGCCGCACGGGTTCCTCGCCGACGTCCCGCACACCGATCTGTTCGAGGACCGCTGGGTGTGCATCGTCGATCGGGACAACCCCACGATCGGTGACACGATCACGCTCGATCAGCTGCAACAGGCGCCGTGGGTCGTGGTGTTCAACCGGCCGACCGCGTTCGCGCCCGCGACCCAGCAGCTGCGCATGATCGGTGTGGAGCCGCGCGTGGAGGTCGTGGTCGACGGCTTTCTGCAGATGCCGTTCATGGTGGCCGGCACCGCGCGGGTCGCGATGCTGCAGGCGCATCTGGCCTCTCGGCTGGCCGAGGCGGCCGGCGTCCGCGTCGTCGAGTGCGGCTTCGACGTGGTGCCGCTGGCCGAGGCGTTCTGGTGGCATCCGATGTACCGCACCGACGCGGCACACACCTGGCTCCGCGAGCTGCTGGTCGAGACCGCGGGTGAACTGCGCACCGACGTCCCGGACACGTTCCGCTGATTCTTCGATGGGGTGCCCCGTGATGGGCACCCCCATCGCTCCCCGGTGCCGCCTCCCACCGGCTGTGGTCTTCCGACGACGCGGCCTCACGTGGCTGTCGGCGATGTCCGGCGACCGGCTACTCAAAAGCTAGCAATACTTATAAGGATTGATTATCCTCCCCCCATGGATTTCGGGATGGGTAGGGCGGCCGAGGCGCTCCGGTCGGAGTTGCGGCAGTTGGTAACCGATCATCTGCCCGCCGGTTTTCTCGGAGCGTTCACCGACGATCCGGACGATCTGGCCACCGCCCAGCGGTTCTGTGGCGTCCTGGCCGACCGCGGGCTGCTCTGCCCGGCTTGGCCGTCGGAGTTGGGCGGCCGCGGGGCGTCGGTCTGGGAGCAGACCGTGGTGCGCGAGGAGATGTGGGCTCATCACGAACCGCGGGGCGCGCAGTACATGGGCGTCAACTGGGTCGGTCCCACGATCATGCGGCACGGCACCCCGGCCCAGCAGGGCGAACACCTCCCGCCGATCGCCAGCGGCGAGGTCATCTGGTGCCAGGGCTTCAGCGAGCCGGACGCCGGTTCCGACCTGGCGTCGCTCCGGATGGAGGCCAGAGCCGACGGCGACGGCTGGCGTCTGCGGGGCCAGAAGATCTGGACGTCCTACGCGACGATGGCCCAGTGGTGCTTCCTGCTGGCCCGCACGTCCCGCGGTGAGAAGCGCCAGCAGGGCCTGACCGTCTTCCTGACCCCGATGACGACCACCGGCATCGAGGTGCGACCGATCCGCAGCCTGATGGGCCCGCACCACCTCAACGAGGTCTTCTTCGACGACGTCCGGGTCGGGCCGGAGAACGTGCTCGGCGAGGTCGGCGACGGCTGGCGGATAGTCCAGGAGGTGCTGGCGTTCGAGCGGGTCGGCATCGCCCGGTATGCGCGGTGCGAGCGGCTGCTGCAGGAGGCGCCGCTGGTGCTGGGTCCGGCCTGGGACGCGTTGCCGGCCGACCTCCAGGCCCGGTGGGCCCGGATGCTCGTGCACTGCCGCCGGGCGCGGCTGCTCGCGTACCAGGTCGTCTCGGGCCAGGACTCGGGGCGGGTGAAGCCGGTCGACTCCGCGGCCTACCGGATCGCGGTGACCCGGCTCGATCAGGAGAGCGCGGAGGTGCTCCGGGAGATCAGCGCGTCCGCGCCGGCGACCGACGAGGGGCGCTGGTTCGCCGTCGAGGTCGAGGACCACTGGCGCTACTCGCAGGCGTCCACGGTCGCCTCCGGGAGCGTCGAGATCCAGCGCGTGCTGCTGGCCCGGGCCCTGCTGGCGGCCTCGTGAACCTCGAGCTGACCGCGGAGGCGGTCGCGTTCGGCCGCGATGCCCGACAGGCCTTCGGAGCCGCCGGCGGCGATGCGCTGATCCAGGCGGCCGAGGCGGACCCGGCGGGCCGCGAGGCGCTGGTCGAGCCGGTGCTCAAGGAGCTCGGCGCCTGGGAGCTCGCGCCCCGCGCCGACGCCGACGAGCTGGAAGCCGCGGCCGTGCTCTGCCGGAGCGCGGGCTACTGGGGGCTGCCCTACCCGGTGGCCGAACGTCTGGCCCGGCCGACCGACCTCGACGTCGACGGTCTCCTGGTGGTGGCCGACGCGTCACCGAGGGGCGCGGTCTCGGACCTGGAGCTCCGGTGGGCCGCGGTCACGCTGGACGGTGACCGCAGCCTGGCCTGGGCCCGTCCGGCCGCAGCGTCGCCGCGCACCTCGGCGTTCGTCTGCGGGCTCGACCTGCGTCCGGTCGACGACGGACGAGTGGCCGACGTCGCCCTCGCGCTGATCTTGCCCTGCTGGACGCTGCTCGGAATGCTCGATCGGGCCCTCGATCTGGCCCGCGAACACGTCCTGGTCCGGACCCAGTTCGGGCGCCCGCTGGCCGACTTCCAAGGCGTCCAGTTCCCGCTGACCGACGCCGAGGTCGAGCGCAGCGGGCTGGACGTCCTGGCGCGATACGCGCTCTGGAGTGCGCAGAACGGTGGGTCCGAGGCGCTGGTGGACGCGGTCGCGCTGCGGGTCGCCGCGATCGAGGCGGCCGAGCTCGTGTTCCGGGTCGCGCACCAGGTGCACGGCGCGATCGGCTTCTGCGACGAGGTGCCGCTGTCCTGGCTCTCGCGCTACAGCCGCCCGCTGCGCGAGCTGCCGTACGGGGCGTGCGGGTCGCGCGACCGGCTGGCGCGCCTGGCCGCGCGGGACGGCTTCGCCGGGCTGTTCGGATGAAGCCGTACGACTTACCCCGGGGGCTCACCGTCGAGATCGACGGTCCGGTGCGGACCGTGGTGCTCGACCGGCCGGACGCGCTCAACGCGGTGGACGCCGACCTGCACCGAGCCCTGGCCGTGGTGTGGGCG
Organism: Cryptosporangium phraense; assembly: GCF_006912135.1. Classification (NCBI taxonomy): domain Bacteria; kingdom Bacillati; phylum Actinomycetota; class Actinomycetes; order Cryptosporangiales; family Cryptosporangiaceae; genus Cryptosporangium; species Cryptosporangium phraense. Next base: position 17,821 of record NZ_VIRS01000013.1, read on the forward strand.
CAGCTGGCCGCCGACCCGGACGCCCGGGTCGTCGTGCTCACCGGGGCCGGGACCGCGTTCTCGGCCGGGGGAGACCTGGACTGGATCACGTCGTTCCTCGACGACCCGGTCGCCCGCGACGACAGCCTGCGCGAAGGCGCCCAGATCATCGACGAGCTGCTGCGGTTCCCGCTGCCGGTCGTCGCCGCGGTCAACGGGCCCGCGGTCGGCCTCGGGTGCAGCCTGGCCGTGCTCTGCGACATCCTGCTGATCTCCGAGACCGCGTTCCTGGCCGACCCGCACGTCAGCGTCGGGCTGGTCGCCGGAGACGGCGGCGCCGCGTTCTGGCCCCTGCTGACGCCGATCCTGCGATCGAGGGAGTACCTGTTCACCGGGCGCCGGATCCCGGCCGCGGTGGCCGTCGAACTGGGGCTGGCGACGCGGACCGTGCCGCCCGCCAACCTGGCCTCGGAGGCGCGTCGCTGCGCCGAGCAGCTTGCCGACCTGCCCCTGGAGGCGCTGCGCGGGACGAAGCGCGTCGTGAACATGTACCTGGCGCAGGCACTGAGTGGCGCCGTGCAGGCCGGGTTCGCGGCCGAGGCGGAGACCATGCGCTCGGCCGGCCACCGCGAACGGCTGCTCGCCCTGCGCACGAAGGCGGGCGGCGCATGAACTGGCCGTCCGAACAGGCGGAGTTCCGAGACGCGGTGCGCGGCTGGTGTTCGGCGCACGTGCCCGCGGACTGGCGGTCCGCGCAGACCGGCGTGCCCGACGAGGAGTTCGTGCGGTTCCAGCAGGACTGGTTCGGGGAGCTGCGGCGGGCCGGGCTCGCGGTGCCGCACTGGCCGGCCGAGTGGGGTGGCGGGCTGTCGGTTGCCCAGCAGGTCGTGCTCTACCAGGAGCTCGCGGCCGCGGACGCACCCCGGCTGGTGCTGGCGTTCGTCGCGATCCACCACGCGGCCGCGACGCTGCTGGCCGCGGGCACGTCCGAGCAGCGGGAACGGCACCTGCCGGCGATCCTCGACGGCGAGATCTGGGTGCAGGGCTTCTCCGAGCCGGGCGCGGGCTCCGATCTGGCGTCGCTGCGCACGTCGGCCCGTCGCGACGGAGATCACTACGTCATCGACGGTCAGAAGCTCTGGGCCAGCGGCGCCGCCCACGCCGACTGGTGCCTGCTGCTGGCCCGCACCGATCCGGCCGCCCCGAAGCGTCGCGGGATCTCGTACTTCCTGCTCGACATGCGCAGCCCCGGCATCGACGTCCGCCCGATCCGGCAGGCCACCGGGGAGTCCCACTTCTGCGAGCTGTTCCTGGACGACGTCGCCGTGCCGGCCGCGAATCTGATCGGGGCCGAGAACGACGGCTGGCGGGTGGCCGGTGCGACGCTCGGGGCCGAGCGCGGTACGACGATGCTGGAGCTGGCCGAGCGGCTGGGCAACGCCGGGTTCCGGTGGCTGGTCGAGGCCTGCCGTCCGCTCGACGATCCGGTGGTGGCCGACCGGCTGGCCCAGTTCGAGACCGAGATCGAGGGGCTGCGGGGGCTCTGCCGATCCGTCGTCGAGGGCTCGCCGGGGCCGGCCGACGCGTCGGTGGTGAAGCTGGTCTACAGCGAGTTGCTACAGCGGCTGATGGACTTCGGCACCGAGGTCGGCGGTCTCGCGACCCACACCGTGCTGCGGAAACCGGCGTCCAGCGGGTGGGAGTCCGGGGCCTGGGCGCTGGACTTCCTGGGCTCGTGGGAGTGGACGATTCCCGGCGGGACCAGCGAGATCCAGCGCACGATCGTCGCCGAGCGCGGGCTGGGGTTGCCCCGTGGGTGAGCTGGCGGAGTTCCACGACGAGTTGCGAGCGGTGGCGCGGGAGCTGCTCGGTAAGCCGGTCGAGTGGCCGGCACTGGCCGCGGCCGGGTGGTGCGGGCTGGAGGTGCCGTCGCGACTGGACGGTGCCGAGGCCACGTTCGCCGAGGTGGCGGTGGTGCTGGCCGAGCTGGGCCGGGCCGCGGCCGGGACGTCGTACTTCGGGACCGCGGTCCTGGGCGTCGGCGCGCTGCTGGAGCTGGAGCCGTCCGCGGAGCGGGACGAGTTGCTCCGCGGGGTGGCCCAGGGCACCCGCCTCGCGGTGGGGGACGGGTTCCGGCTGGAGGGCTCGCGGGTGTCCGGGCGGGCCGAGTTCGTGGCCGACGCCACCGAGGCCGACCACCTGCTGCTGGTAGTCGGCGATCAGGTGGTCGTACCGGCTCCGGGTGCCAGGGTCGAGCCGCAACCGACTCTGGACGCGACCCGACGGTTCGGCGTCGTCGACGTGGACGGCGTTCCCGCTGTTTGGGTGGGGCGCTTCGCGGCCGACGGGGCTGTGCAGCGGCTGCGCGACCGGGCCGCCACCGCGCTGGCCTGTGACAGTCTCGGACTCGCCGAGGCGATGCTGGACGCGACCGTCGCCTACGTCGGTACCCGCGAGCAGTTCGGCGTCCCGGTCGGCTCGTTCCAGGCGGTCAAGCACGCCTGCGCCGACATGCTGGTCCGCGTCGTGATCTCACGCACGCTGGTCGCCGCCGCGACCCGCGACGATGCCGGCTGGGTGGCCGCGGCCCGCGCGAAGTCCTACGTCACCGCGGCCGCCGTCGACGTCGTCGGCAAGGCAATGCAACTGCACGGCGGCATCGGCTACACCTGGGAGAGCGGCCTCCACACGTACCTGAAACGGGCGACGCTGAACCGCGCGCTGTTCGGCTCACCGGCGGCCCATCGTCGCCGCCTGGCCCAGCGGTACCGGTGACCACAGTATGGGCGTACTACGTCTACGCCGCGTACCCGTCCGCGCTGCTGGCGCTGACGCTGGATCTGGGCCGCCTCGCGCGCCGGCCCGAGGTCATGCGTCGTGCGGTGCGCAACTACGTCCGCCCGGTGGCCGCGCTCCGACTTCCACGCCGACATGGTCTCGGTCGTCCTGAACGGACTGGGCGCCGGCGCGGACCCGTCAATGTACCGTTAGACAGTTCTCAATTCATCTATGCTGAGCGGCATGGCCTTGCCCGTCTCGGCTGCCCGCTACGCGGGCGCCCGGGTTCCCCGCGTCGAAGACCTGCGTCTGCTCACCGGCCGCGGCACGTTCGTGGACGACGTCGTGCGGCCGGGCATGCTCCACGTCCACTTCGTCCGCAGCCCGATGGCCCGGGCCCGGATCCTCTCGATCGACGCCTCCGAGGCGCTCGCGCTCGACGGCGTCCACGCGGTGTTCACGGCCGAGGACCTCAACCCCGGCGTGCACGAGCACTGGTACTCGCTGATCGGCCAGGACGTTCCGGACACCCCGCGCCCGCCCCTGGCCCAGGACGAGGTCCGGTTCGTGGGCGATCCGGTGGCGCTCGTCGTCGCCGAGGACCGGTATGTCGCCGAGGACGCGGCCGAGCTCGTCGTCGTCGACCTCGAGCCGCTGGCGCCGGTCGTCGACTACGCGACCGCCACCGCGACGGACGAACGGGTGCACGAGGCGTACCCGGACAACGTCGTCGGCGAGCTCGGCGGCCGGCCGGTCGAGCAGATCGACGAGATCTTCGCGGCCGCCCCGCACGTCGTGCGGGAGACGATCTACCAGCAGGCCTACTCGGCGGTTCCGCTGGAGACCCGCGGGCTGGTCGCCGAGTACTCCGGCCCCACCCGCGAGATGACGATCTGGGCCTCGACCCAGGTGCCGCACGAGATGCGGTTGTTCACGTCCCGGCTGCTCGGGCTGCCCGAGCACCACGTCCGCGTCGTCATGAAGGACACCGGCGGCGGCTTCGGGCAGAAGGCGATGCCGCAGCGCGAGGACATGTGCGTGATGCTGGCCGCGACCAAGGTGCCGGCCGCGCTGAAGTGGATCGAGGACCGGCAGGAGAACCTGATGTCGGCCGGCCAGGGCCGGCACGAGCACGGGACGGCGCGGCTCGCGTTCGACGACGACGGCCGGATCCTGGCCGCCGCGATCGACCACGTCCAGGACGCCGGCGCGTACCCGGTGCCCTGGCCGGTGCAGACGGCGATGGTCGTCGGCCTGCTCTTCCCCGGGCCGTACCGGGTCCCGGACGCGACGTTCAGCTGCCGGTCGGTGTTCTCCAACACGACCGCGCGGACGGCCTACCGCGGCCCCTGGCAGTTCGAGTCGCTGGCCCGGGAGGTGCTGCTCGACATCGCGGCCCGGCAACTGGACGTCGATCCGATCGAGTTACGCCGGAAGAACCTGCTCCGGGCCGACGAGATGCCGGTAGCCAACCCCTGCGGCATGCCGTACAGCGACGTCACGCCGCTGGAGACGTTCGAGCACGCGATCGCGCTACTGGACTACGAGGCGTTCCGCACGGAGCAGGAGCAGGCCCGCAAGTCCGGCCGCTACCTCGGCGTCGGCACCAGCTCCTACATCGAGCCGACGACGAGCGGCATGGGCTTCCTCGGCACCGAGGGCGCAACGATCCGGGTCGAGCCGACCGGCAAGGTCAACGTCTACGTCGCCGGCGGATCGACCGGTAACAGCCTGGAGACGACCGTCGTGCAGCTCACCGCCGACGCGCTGGGCGTCGACATCAGGGACGTCGGCACGATCCAGGGCGACACCGCGGTGACGCCGTTCGGCGGAGGCACCGGCGGCAGCCGGTCGGGGTCGATGATCGCCGGCGCGGTCGCGCGGACGGCCGAGGGCCTGCGGGAGCGGATCGCGACGATCGCCGCGCACCAGCTCGAGGCGAACGTCGACGACATCGAGCTGGCCGGAGGCCGGGCCGGGGTGCGGGGCGCGCCGGACACGGCCGTGACGCTGGCGGAGATCGCCACGATCGCGTACTTCGACACGAACAAGCTGCCGCCCGGCGTGCCGCCCGGGCTGGAGGCCAGCGGCCGGTACCGCGGCCAGGCCCCGATGATCTGGGCCAACGCCACCCACGTCTGCACCTGCGAGGTCGACGTGGTGACCGGTGCGGTGACGCTGCTGCGGTACATCGTGAGCGAGGACTGCGGGCCGATGATCAACCCGAACGTCGTCGAGGGACAGATCGCGGGTGGAACCGTGCAGGGCATCGGGGGCGCGCTCTACGAGCACTCGGCCTACGACGACGCGGGCAACCCGATCGCGACGACGTTCCTGGACTACCTGCTGCCGACCAGCACCGAGGTGCCGACGATCGAGTACGGGCACGTCGAGACGCCGGGCCCGGGGGAGGGCGGCTACAAGGGCGTCGGCGAGGGCGGCGCGATCGGGGCACCACCGGCCGTCGTGAACGCGGTGGCCGACGCACTCGCGCCGCTCGGCGTCCGCATCGCCCGGACGCCGCTGAGCCCGGCGTCGATCGTCGCCCTGATCGAGGAGGCCGGAACGTGAAGGCCGCCGCGTTCGAGTACCACGCGCCGGACACCGTGGACGAAGTCGTCCGGCTTCTCTCCGACCTGGGCGACGACGCGAAGGTCATCGCCGGCGGTCAGAGCCTGGTGCCGATGCTGGCGTTCCGGCTGGCCGTCGTCGAGCACCTCGTCGACCTGCGGAAGCTCACCGCGCTGCGCGGGGTGCGGGAGGTCGGAGACTCCGTGTGGGTCGGCGCCGGGACCACGCAGGCGACGATCCTGCGGTCGTCCGGACTGGCGTCCGCGGTGCCGCTGCTGACCCGGGCCACCCCGCTGATCGGCCATCACGCGATCCGCAACCGCGGGACGCTGGGTGGCTCGCTGGCGCACGCCGACGCAGCCGCCGAGTACCCGGCGGTGGCGGTCGCACTGGGCGCCTTCATCGAGACGACGCGGCGGGTCGTGCCCGCGACCGACTTCTTCACCGGCCTGTGGACCACGGCCCTGGAGCCGGACGAGCTGATCACCGGGGTGACGTTTCCCCGGCGGGGGCCGCGCTCAGGGTTCGCGATCGAGGAGTTCGCCCGGCGCGCGGGCGACTTCGCGCTGGCCGGCGCCGCCGTCGCGATCGAGCTGGACGAGGACGGCCGGATCGCCGGCGGGGGTATCGGGTTGTTCGGGCTCGCGCCCGTGCCACAGCGGGTGCCGTTGGCGATCGGGGACGACCCGGCCGGGCTCGACGCTTCCGCGATCGGGCGCGCCGCGGTCGACCAGCTGCCCTCGATCCGTGCCGACCAGCACGGATCGTCGGGGTACCGCCGCCGGGTCGGCGTCGAGATGGTCGTTCGGGCCTGGACCCGCGCGCTCCGGGAGGCGACGGCGCATGACTGACGTCAGCATTCGGGTTTCGGTGAACGGCATCGCGCGGCGGGCCACCGTGCCGGCGCGGCTCACGCTCGCCGACTTCCTCCGGGTGAACTGTGGCCTGACCGGCACGCACCTGGGGTGCGAGCACGGCGTCTGCGGCGCCTGCACGATCCTGGTCGACGGTGACGCGGTCCGCGCCTGCCTGATGTTCGCGGTGCAGGCCGACGGCGCCGAGGTGACGACGATCGAGGGGATCGGCGAGCCGGACGGCACGCTGTCGCCGGTGCAGGCCGCGTTCCGGGATCACCACGGCCTGCAATGCGGCTTCTGTACGCCCGGCTTCGTCATCTCGGCCACCGCGCTGCTCCGGGAGAACCCCTCGCCGAGCGAGCACGAGATCCGGGACGCGCTGTCGGGGAATCTGTGCCGCTGCACCGGCTACCAGGGAATCCTCGCCGCCGTGCGGGCCGCCGCGTCGGAGTCGTGACCCGCGTCGCCGAGAACTACGTGCTGATCGCGTGCTCCGGGCAGCTGCCTACCGCCGACTTCACCGCGGCCTCGAGCTCCGGCGGGACGCCGCCGGGGGCGGCGACCGCGTAGCCGTCGTCGGTGAGCGTGAACACCTCCGGGCAGATCGTCCAGCAGATCCCGTGGCCCCGGCAGGCCTCGTCGTCGACGTGCGCTTTCACGAATCGAACTCCAGGTTCAGGTGGGTGAGGCCGCGCAGGATGAACGTCGGCAGGTAGGAGTACCGGCGGGCGCCGGCCGGGCCGTGGACCGCCTCGGAGATGCGGATGTCCGACGTGCGGTCCAACAGCCGCTCCAGGCAGGCCCGCGCCTCGGCCCGGGCCAGCGGGGCTCCCGGGCAGGTGTGGATCCCGCGCCCGAACGCCATGTGGTGGCGGGCGTTCGTCCGGTCGAGGTCGAACGTCTCCGGGTCGTCGAAGTGCCGCGGGTCGCGGTTCGCGGCCGCGTTCACGACCATCACGGTCGTGCCGGCCGGGATGTCGACGCCACCGACCGTGGTCGCGGTCCGGGAGACCCGGAAGTCGCCTTTCACCGGGCTCTCGAACCGCAGGGTCTCCTCGATGAACTGCGGGATCCGATCGCGCTCCCGCCGCAGCAGAGCCTGCAGCGGGGCGTCCTCGGCCAGCCGCTGCACGGCCGCACCCAGCAGCCGCACGGTCGTCTCCTGTCCGGCCGCGAAGACGTTCGCGGCGACCCGGACGACCTCGATCACCTCGGGCTGCGACCCGTCCGGGAACGTCGCCGACGCCATGCCGGTGAGCACGTCGTTCCGGGGGTTCTCCCTACGGCCCGCGATGTACGTGCTGAACTGCGAGTACAGGAACTCCAGCGGCGAGTGCTGCATCGAGTCGCCGCCGGTGCCGCCGATGTTGCCGGCCTGGCCCATGCCCCGGCTGAACTCGGTCTGGTCCTCGGCCGGCACGCCGAGCAGGTCGGAGATGACCAGGAAGCTGAACGGCTGGGCGAACCCGCTGATGAACTCCGCTTTGCCGGCGGCCAGCAACGGCTCGAGCAGCCCGTCGGCGAGACGCCAGATCGCCTCCTCGTTCTCTTTGAGCCGCCGGGGCGTGATCAGCCGCATCAGCAGTGCCCGGTGCTTCGCGTGCGTCGGAAGGTCCATCGTGATGATCTGGTCGCTCATCGGGAGCCCGGACCGGTGCTCCTCGATCAGGTCGCTGACGTCGTCGCCCTCCAGCGGAACCGGGAAGCCCGGGAACGGGCCGGTCACCGACGACGCCGAGGAGAACGTGGTGGTGTCCGAGTAGACCGCCATCGCCTCGTCGTACCCGGTCACCATCATGACGTCGTGGTGGGGCTCGCGGAGCACCGGGCAACGGTCCCGCAGTGATCGGTAGTACGGGTACGGGTCTTCGACCAGTTCGTTCCCGAGGAAGAAGTCGTACTCAGTGGTCACGAGAGGTGTCCAATCGCTGAGCGGCCAGGGCCCGCAGGTCGGCGGATTTGATCTTCGCGCTGCCGGTCAGCGCGATCTCGTCCGAACGGAACAACAGCAGGTGCCGGGGAACCTTGTACGCGGCCAGGTGCTCGCGCAGGTACGCCAGCACCTTCTCGGAGTCCAACGAGGATCCGTCGTGCGGCACGACGCACGCGACGACCACCTCGCCGAGCGTGTCGTGCGGCACGCCGACGGTCTGCGCCACCTTCACGCCGGGGTACGAGACGAGCGCCTCGTCGACCTCGAGCGGGGAGACGTTCGCGCCGCCGGTCTTGATGATGTCGGTGAGGCGCCCGGTCCAGAACACCCGGCCCCCGTCGTCGAGGTGGCCGCCGTCGCCGGTGTGGAAGTAGCCGTCCGGGTCGAGCGTCTCGTCGAGCGGGGTGCCGAGGTAGCCGAGCATCAGCGTCGGCCCCTTGACGCAGATCTCGCCGGGCGCACCCCGGGGCAGCACCTCGCCGGAGAGCGCGTCGACGATCTTGAACGTGTTGCCGGGCAGCGGCTCGCCGCTCGAACCCCCCGCCACCTCGGCAGGAGTGTTCGCCGGGTAGCAGGCGCTCAACGTGAACGTCTCGGTGTTGCCGTAGGCGTGCGACGGTTCGTACCAGGTGCCGGAAACCGTGGGGTGCGCCGCCAGCGCGGTGCGGGCGTCCACGAAACGCAGCGCCGACAGGTCGACCGAATCCCAGTTCGGCGCACCGGCCAGCTGGGCCCACTGGTGCGGCCAGGCCAGCGGGAAGTTCACCTTCTCGGCCTGCATCAGCTCGAGCGCTTCGGCCGCGGCGAACGTCCGCTGGAGGACGATCGCCCCGCCGGCCGCGAACGTCGCCCCGATCGCCATCCCGAAGTTGCCCGACCAGAACAGGCCGTTCGCGGGCCAGCAGCGCGGGAGGTCGTCGGGCGTGAACCCGTACATCCGGGAGAAGCGCCACGACTGGATCGACACCGCCCGGTGCGCGCTGAGCACGCCCTTGGGCTTGCTGGTCGACCCGGACGAGAAGAACACGACCGCGGGATCGCTCGGCTCCACCGCGTCGGCCATCGCCTGCACGGCCGACGGGTCCTCTCGGGACCCCAGCCCGACGAAGTCGTCGTCGACCGAGAACCGGTGCCGCAGATACGGCAGCGAGATCCCGCTCAGGATCTCGGCGAAGTCCCGCTTCGGCGCGAACCGCTCGTACAGCAGCACCGACACGCCGGACTTGGCCAGCAGGTACTCCAGCTCCGACGGCGTCGAGAACGTGCTCAGCGTGACCGCGACCCCACCGGCCATCGTGATGCCGAACACCGACGACACCCACTCCGGCCGGTTCGTCATCAGCACGCCCACGCGGGTGCTCTTGCCGACTCCCAGCGCCCGGCACGCCGCCGCCACCTCGACCGACCGCTCCCACAGGTCGGAGTAGGTCCACCGGGCGGACCCCTGCACGAGCGCCTCGCGCGGCCCGAACCGCGTGCAGACCTCGCGCAGGAGCCCCGGCAGCGTCAATGCTCCGAGGCCGGGTTCCGAGGCCAGCGCGGCCCCCGACGCGATAGCGGCACCCATCAGAACGGCAACTCGACTTCAGCGGTGCACGTCACCAGCGTGCCGCCGTCCTGATTGGTGAGCCGGAGCTTCACCTGGACGATCGGCACGCCCCAGCTCGACGTCGCCTCCTTGCCGACGACCTCGGCGTCGAAGTACGTCACGTCGCCCTCGAACGCCGGCCCGCGGAAGTCGGCCTTCGTGTGCCGCACGAGCCCGTCAGCACCGGCCCAGTAGGCCAGGTAGTCCGTGCACCAGGCGCCCATCGTCGCGCCGTAGCCGTACGCCCGGGCCATCCCGACCGCCCCGGCCTTCTCCTCGTCGATGTGCCCGCGCGACGGACCGACGTACAGCCCGTCCCGCTTGCGCGGGTCGATGCGGGCGCCTTCCTCGTCGAACTCGAAGCCCGCGGTCCAGCCCGGGTCCTGGTTGATCCACGGGTCCTCGACGCCCGGGGGAGCCGTCCACCCGAACGTCCCCCAGATGTTGAACAGGAACGCCCGGTACTCGGTCGTGAACGTCGCGATGCTGTGCGGCCCCAGCACCCGCCGAGGCAGCGTGTCGCCGACGGACACGGCGTCGAAGTGCGGCGACACACCGTCCCGCCCCGACAGCAGCCACTCGTGCCGGAGCTTCTCCACCTCGTCGAGCTCGGTGGAACTCCACTTCTTCACCGGCGCGAGCTGGTCGGCGTACATGCCCCGCTTCTCGGCCTCGGCGGCCAGGTACCGGATCGCGGTCGAACGTTCCCGCGCCACCAGCGCCCCGTGCTGGTTCCGATGAACGGTGTCACCGCGGGAGAACATCGTCGGACCGGCGAACTTCGTCTCGGTCACCTTGTAGTCGTGGAAGCGGCGCTCCTGCAGCAGCGTGTCGCCGGGCCGGATCGGCACCCCGTAGAACCACCACTCCTCGCCACCGAAGATCAGGTGGCTGCCCGGGATGTGGCCGACGCAGGCCGGCTGTGCACCGTGCCCGTAGTCCAGCGCCACCGCCATCGACTGCGGGGCCACCAGGCCCCCGAACTGGTCGGCGTACTCCTGGTCCCAGTGCCGCGGGTTCGGGTAGTCCATCGCCATCACCCAGCGGCGGATGTCCGACGTGCTGCACGGGTCCCACAGTTGCCCGCCGCCGACCGGCTTCCCGACGCGGTGGTCGACGTCCGACAAGTCAAGGTTCATGACGTCCTCACAAGCACTCGACCGCGGATCTTTCCGTCCATGAGCTGCTGCGCGGCGGACACCACGTCCGCCAGCGCGACCTCGTCGGCGATCGCGTCGATCACCGACGCGTCCAGATCGCGGGCCAGTCGCTCCCAAGCGGCCACCCGGCGCGCGCGGGACGCCCGGACGCTGTCGATGCCCAGCAGCGACACCCCGCGCAGGATGAACGGCGCGACCGTGCCGGCGAAGTCCATGCCCTGGGCCAGGCCGCAGGCCGCCACCGCGCCGCCGTAGCGCGTCTGCGCGCAGGCGTTCACCAGCGTCGTGCTGCCGACCGAGTCGACGACGCCGGCCCACCGTTCCTTCTGCAACGGCTTCCCGGGCTCGGACAGCTCCGCGCGGTCGATGACCGCCGTTGCTCCCAGCCCCGTCAAGAATGCTTCTTCGGACGTCGACCCGGTGGACGCCGTGACCGAGAAGCCGGCCCGGGCCAGCAGCGCGATCACCACCGTGCCGACGCCCCCGGTCGCGCCGGTCACCAGCACGTCACCCGAGTCACTGGAGACACCGTGGGCGACCAGCGCGTCCACGCAGAGGGCGGCGGTGTACCCGGCCGTGCCGAGCGCCATGGTCTGGCGGGTCGTCAGGCCGGCGGGCAGCGGGATCAGCCAGTCGCCGTTCACCCGGGCCCGCTGCGCGAGCCCGCCCCAGTGCGTCTCACCGACGCCCCAGCCGTTCAGCACGACGACGTCACCGGGCTGCCAGGACGCGTGCGTGCTCGCCGACACCACCCCGGCGAAGTCGATGCCCGGAACCATCGGGTACGTCCGCACGACCGGCGACGTCCCCAGGATGGCCAGGCCGTCCTTGTAGTTCAGCGTCGAGTACTCGACGTCGACCGTCACGTCGCCGTCCGGCAGGTCGCTGTCGTCGAGCGCCGACACGCCGACGGAGCGCCCGTCGTCGTCCTTCTGGATCACCACGGCGGAGAACACGAGGTCGGCATTCCTCTCTAGGAAACTGAGACAGAAAGTATGGAACCGTAGTCCAAACTGCAAGGCTTTCCGTAGGCTTCTATCCAGTGAATCCTTACAAGGATTGTGATATCAAGTCCCTGTGTCAGCACGGACGCTGGACAACGACGAGGTTGCCGGGAGTCGTCAGATGTCGCTGCAGGCCCGCCACACCCCCACCGCCCCGATCGGCCTGGCCGGGGGCTGGAGTCTCGACCGGCTCACCCCGCCCAGCCGGCTGTTCGGCGCCAACGGATTACGCACCGGCCCCGACGGCCGGATCTACATCGCCCAGGTCTCCGGCAGCACGATCAGCGCGCTGGACGTCGAGACCGGCGAACTCGAGACGGTCAGCGCCAAGGGCAGCGCGATCGTCGGCCCGGACGACATCGCGTTCGACGCCGACGGCAACCTCTACGCCACCGAGTACTACCAGGGCCGGGTCACGGTCCTCGATACCCGGGGAAACACCCGCGTCCTGCGTGACGACCTCCCGGGCGCCAACGGGATCACGTTCCACCAGGGACGCCTGTTCGTGAACGAGTGCCGCATCGGCGGTCGCCTGCTCGAGCTGAACACCGCGGGCGAGATCGTCGGCGTCCTCCTCGACGGCCTGATGATGCCCAACGCGATGGAGGTGGGCCCGGACGGCCTGCTCTACTACCCGCTGCTCGGCACCAACGAGATCTGGCGCATCCACCCCGACGGTGGCGAGCCCGAGCGCGTCGCCGCCGACCTGGGCGGCCCGGACGCGGTGAAGTTCGACCCGCAGGGAAACGTCGTCTCCACCCAGTGCGGCACCGGTGACGTGCTCCGGATCGACCCGCGCACCGGTGAGAAGACCGTGCTGGCCACCGTCGGCCCCGGCCTCGACAACCTGACGTTCGTCGGCGACCGGCTGTTCGTCTCCCGCTTCACCGGCGCGATCGTCGAGATCCTCCCCGACGGCACCACCCGGGACGCACTCCCGGCCGGTCTGAACGGCCCGCTCGACGTGGCCGCGAGCTCCGACGGCCGGCTCTACGTCGCCGACGGCGCGTTCTTCTACGGGCTCACGCCGGGTCGCGCACCCGAGGTCGTCGCGATGCTGTTCACCCCCGGCTACCCCGGTTACGTCCGCGGGGTCACCTCACCGGCCGCGGGTGAGTTCCGGGTGACGACCTCGACCGGCCAGGTCTCCCGCTACCGCCCGGCCGACCAGTTCAGCGAGGTGCTGGCCGAGGGCTTCGATCAGCTCTACGGCATCGACGTCGCCCCCGACGGGTCGGTCGCGGTCGCCGACCTGGGCGCCGGCCGTGTGCTCGCGGTGCGCACCACCGGCGTCGAGGAACTGGCTTCCGGGCTCGACCGGCCGCTCGGCGTCGCGTTCGGGCCGGACGGCACGCTCTACGTCTCCGAGTCCGGGGCCGGCCGGATCGTGACGGTGGGACCGGCCGGCGTCGACACGGTCGCCGACGGGTTCGAGCAGCCGCACGGCGTCCTCGTGCGCGACGGTCAGCTGCTCGTCGTCGACGCCGGAGCGAAGGAGCTCGTCGGCGTCGACCTGGGTAGTAAGGCGCGGCAGACGATCGTGGCGAACCTGCCGGTCGGCGTGCCGCCCGGCGTGACGCCGAAGCCGCTCGTCGGGATCGCGCCGTTCTCCGGGCCGGAAGGCCCGTTCGCCGGGATCACCGCCGGTCCCGACGGCGCGCTGTACCTGTCCGCGGACGCCGACGGCAGCGTCCTCGTCCTCCGTCCCGGGAGCTGAGCCGTGGGGTACGACCTGGAGTTGAACGGCCGGATCGTCGTCGTGTCGGGCGCCGCAGGCGGCGGCATCGGCACCACGGTGACCCGGATGGTCGCCGAGGCCGGAGCCACGGTCGTGGCCGTGAGCCGGTCGGCCGACAACCTCGGCAAGCACATCGAGCCGCTGGCCGCCGAGGGTCTCGACGTGGTGCCGGTGGCCGCCGACGCGTCCACCGACGAGGGCATCGCGGCGACGATGGACGCGGTCGCGAGGGCCGACGGACACCTGCACGGCCTGGTCAACGTGGCCGGTGGCATGGAACCGGCCGAGTGGATGCCGGCCACCCGGGTGAACCGGGACGACTGGCGACGGCTGTTCGCCCAGAACCTGGAGACGATGTTCTTCATGAGCCAGGCGGTCGCCGCCCGGCTCCGGCAGGAGGAGCGGCCGGGATCGATCGTGTCGATCTCGTCGATCAGCGGGATGAACACCGCGCCGTTCCACGTCGCCTACGGCACCGCGAAGGCCGGGATGGTGGCGGCGACCCGGACGATGGCCGTCGAGCTGGCCGCCCACGGCATCCGGGTGAACGCGGTCGCGCCCGGCGTCACCGCGACCCCGGCGTCGCTGACCTACGTCGAGGACGACCCGGAGCGCGATCTGCGGGCGATCGCGATGGGGCGGCGGGGCCGTCCCGAGGAGCAGGCCGGAGCGATCCTCTTCCTGCTCTCGGACCTGTCGACCTACATCACCGGTCAGACGATCCTGGTCGACGGCGGTCTGAACCTGAAGTGGACGCACCTGCGCGCCGACAACACGACCCAATTCCTCAAGGACGAGGGATTCCGCGCAGCGATCTCGGCGGAGTGACGATGATGAGGTTCGACGATCGGGTCGCGGTGATCACCGGCGGCGGCCGCGGGCTGGGGCGGTCGTACGCGCTGCTCCTCGCGTCGAAGGGCGCGAAGGTCGTCGTCGACGACACCGGCGCCTCGATCGCCGGGGACGGCGCCGACGCGAGCCCGGCCGAGGACGTGGTCCGCGAGATCGAGAAGGCCGGCGGCGAGGCGGTCGCCTGCACCGAGTCCGTGGCCACGCCGGACGGCGGCCGGGCGATCGTGGAGGCCGCGCTCGACCACTTCGGCCGGATCGACGTCCTGATCCACAACGCCGGCAACAACCGCCGGGCACCGCTGGCCGAGATGACGTCCGAGGACTTCGACGCCGTGCTCGACGTCCACCTGCGGGGCGCGTTCCACGTCGTCCGGCCGGCGTTCGCGCGGATGGTCACGGCCGGCTACGGCCGGATCGTGCTCACGTCCTCGATCGGCGGCCTCTACGGCAACCACCTGGTCGCGAACTACAGCGCGGCGAAGGCCGGCGTGATCGGCCTGTCCCACGTGGCGGCGCTGGAGGGGGCCGACCACGGCGTGCAGTCGAACGTCATCGCGCCCGGGGCCCTCACCCGGCTGGCCGAAGGGCTCGACACCTCGGCGTACCCGCCGATGGACCCCGAACTGACGGCCCCGGTCGTCGGCTGGCTGGCCCACGAGGACTGCTCGATCAGCGGCGAGGTGCTGGTCACGATGGCCGGCCGGGTCGCGCGGGCCTGGGTCGCCGAGAGCCCCGGCGCGTACCGCGCGGAGTGGTCGATCGAGCAGGTCGCCGACGACATCGACACGATCCGCGACACCAGTGATCCGTGGGTGCTGCCGCCCGTCCCGGCGGGCTTCGCCACCCACATCGGCAACAGCTTCTCGATGGCGAGGTCCTAGATGGTGAAGGTCTACGAGCGGATTCTCGACCTCTTCGAGGCCGAGGGCATCACCACGATCTTCGGGATCCCCGACCCGAATTTCGTCCACCTGTTCCACCTGGCCGACGAGCGCGGCTGGAACGTCGTCGCCCCGCACCACGAGGCGTCGGCCGGGTTCATGGCCGAGGCGGTCTCGCGGATGACCGGTAAGCCCGCGGTCTGCATCGGGACGCTCGGCCCGGGCATGGCGAACATGGCGCCGGCGATCCAGTGCGCGCTGGTCGAGAACTCGCCGGTCATCTTCCTCGGCGGCCAGCGGGCCCGGATCACCGAGCAGCGCGTGCGGCGCGGCCGGATCCAGTTCGTGCAGCAGGCGCCGCTGGTCGAGGCCTCGGTGAAGTACTCGGCCAGCATCGAGTACGCCGACCAGACCGACGAGGTCATCCGTCAGGCGCTGCGCGTGACGATGTCCGGCACGCCCGGCCCGGCGTACATCGAGTACCCGTCGCACGTCATCCAGGAGGACCTGGACCGGAAGCCGCCGCTCCCGCCGGAGCGGTACCGGCTGGTGAATCAAACCGCCGGGGCCGACGCGATCGCCCGGGCCGTCGGGCTGATCGCGGCCGCCGAGCACCCGATCCTGCTGGTCGGGCACGGCGTCCACACGGCCCGGGTGGGGGAGTCGGTGCGGGCGCTGGCCGAGAAGCTGGCCTGCCCGGTCATCCAGACCTCGGGCGGCACGTCGTACGTCCAGGGCCTGGAGGACCGCACGTTCCCGTACGGCTTCTCGCCGTCGGCGATCGAGGCCGTCGTGCGGTCCGACCTCTGTCTGGCGCTGGGTACCGAGCTCGGCGAGCCCGTCCACTACGGGCGCGGGCGGCACTGGGTCGCGAACGAGGACAACCGGAAGTGGATCCTCGTCGAGCAGGACCCGGCGGCCATCGGCGTGAACCGTCCGATCGACGTTCCGCTGGTCGGCGACCTGCGGGCCGTCGTCCCCCAGTTGGTCTCCGCCGTGGCGCAGCGGAAGGCCTCCGCGGACCTGCCGGATTGGGTGACGAAAGACGCGGAGCGTCTGGCCGAGCTCGCGGAGACCGCCCCCTCCGGGGGCTCCCCGGTGCACCCGGCGCGGTTGATCGTCGAGGCGACGAAGGTGTTCCCGGCCGACGGGATCATGATCCGCGACGGTGGGGCGACGACGATCTTCAGCTGGACGTATTCGCAGGCCAAACCGCACGACGTGATCTGGAACCAGAATTTCGGCCACCTCGGGACGGGGCTGCCGTACGCGGTCGGCGCGGGCGTCGCCGACGGGGGACAGCGGCCGCTGATGCTGATCACCGGCGACTCGTCGTTCCTGTTCCACGTCGCCGAGCTGGAGACCGCGGCCCGGCTCGGGCTGCCGCTGGTCTGCGTGGTCGGCGTCGACTACTCGTGGGGCCTCGAAGTCGGCGTCTACAAGCGGACGTTCGGCCCGGGCTCGCGGGAGACCGGCACGCACTGGAGCACCACGACGCGGCTCGACAAGGTCGCCGAGGGCTTCGGGTGCTACGGCGAGTACGTCGAGCGCGACGAGGACATCGCGCCGGCGATCAAGCGGGCGTACGCCAGCGGCAAGACCGCGGTGATCCACGTCGTGGTCGACCCGAAGGCGAACTCCGAGGAGATGCCCAGCTACGACGAGTTCCGGACCTGGTACGCCGAAGGGACGCAATGATGCGCGAGGCCCTCAAGTTCTACATCGGCGGCGAGTGGGTGTCGCCGGCCGGCCCCGAGACGCTCGACGTGATCAACCCGGCCACCGAACAGGTCGCGGGCCGGGTCGCGCTGGGGACGGCCGTGGACGTCGACCGGGCCGTCGCCGCCGCCCGGAAGGCATTCAGGGCCTGGTCGGCGACGACCAGAGAGGAGCGGCTGGACGTCCTGCGCGCGATCCTCGACGTCTACCAGAAGCGCACCGGCGACCTCGCGGCCGCGCTGACCGAGGAGATGGGCGCACCGGCCGCCCTGGCCGGCGGTTTCCAGCTGAACCTCGGCCTCGGGCACCTGACCACCACGATCGAACTGCTGGAGAACTACGTCTTCGAGGAGCAGCGCGGGGTCACCCGGGTCGTGAAGGAGCCGATCGGGGTCTGCGGGCTGATCACGCCGTGGAACTGGCCGCTGAACCAGATCGCGGTCAAGGTCTTCCCGGCGCTGGCCACCGGCTGCACGATGGTCCTCAAACCGTCTGAGCAGGCGCCGTTCACCGCGCAGATCTTCGCCGAGGTCCTGGAGACGGCCGGGGTGCCGGTCGGCGTGTTCAACCTCGTCCAGGGCGACGGCCCGGGCGTCGGGGTCCCGCTCTCGGCGCACCCGGACGTGGACCTGATCTCGTTCACCGGGTCCACGCGGGCCGGGATCGAGGTCGCGAAGAACGCGGCGGCGACCGTCAAGCGCGTCACCCAGGAGCTCGGCGGCAAGGGTCCGCACGTCGTCCTGGACGACGAGGCGCTGGCCGAGAACGTCGCCGCGGGTATCGGCGGCGTGATGATGAACTCGGGTCAGACCTGCAGCGCCGCCACCCGCCTGCTGGTGCCGCGGGCCCGGCTGGCCGAGGCCGTGGCCGCCGCTCGCGGGGCCGCCGACGCTACGACGGTGGGCGATCCGACCGGGGACGTCGCGATCGGCCCGGTCGTGAACGCGGCGCAGTTCGCGAAGGTGCAGGGCCTGATCGAGAAGGGCATCGAGGAAGGGGCCACGGTGGTCGCGGGCGGCCCCGGCCGGCCCGAAGGCCTGGAATCCGGCTACTTCGTGAAGCCGACCGTCTTCTCCGACGTCACGAACGACATGACGATCGCCCGCGAGGAGATCTTCGGCCCGGTCGTGGTGATCATCTCCTACGACGACCTCGACGACGCGGTCGCGATCGCCAACGACACCGAGTACGGCCTGGCCGCCAACGTCTCCGGCACCGACCAGGAGCAGGCGCGGGCCGTCGCCCGGCGGATCCGGGCCGGCGCGGTGTACATCAACAACGGGTTCGACTTCGGCGCGCCGTTCGGGGGGTACAAGAAGAGCGGCAACGGCCGCGAGTGGGGCGAGTACGGCTTCGACGACTATCTCGAGATCAAGGGCCTCCTCGGCTACTGAGGGACCTGTCCGTTCGACCGTGAGGAGCCGCGCCGTATGCACCGCACCACCCTGCTCGGGGACGAGGAGATCCGATGAGCACCCGGACCGCGATCGTCACCGGGGGAGCGTCCGGGATCGGCGAGGCGATCAGCCGGCGGCTGGCCGCCGACGGCGCCCAGGTGGCGATCCTCGACCTCAACGCCGACGCGGCCGCCGAGACCGCCGCCTCGATCGGGAAGGCCATCGGTCTCGGCGCGGACGTCTCCGACCGGGACGCGTTGGACGCCGCCGTGGCCGAGGTCCGCGGACGCCTCGGCGCACCGGCGATCCTGGTCAACAACGCCGGCCTGAGCGCCACCGGCCCATTCCTGGACCTGACGCTCGACACCTGGAACCGGGTGCTGAACGTCAACCTCACCGGCACGTTCCACTGCTGCCAGGCCGTACTGCCGGACATGATCGACGCCGGATGGGGCCGCATCGTCAACATCTCGTCGTCGAGCATCCACAGTGGCTCGGCCGGGATGGCGTCCTACGTCGCGGCGAAGTCCGGCGTCGTCGGGCTGACCAAGACGCTGGCGCTGGAGTTCTCGAAGAAGGGCATCACGGTGAACACGATCCCGCCCGGGTTCATCGACACCCCGATGCTCCGGGACACCGTCGACCGCGGATTCGTCGATCTGGACGCCCAGGTGGCCCGGACGCCGGTCGGCCGGGTCGGTCGGCCGGAGGACATCGCGGCCGCGTGCGCGTTCCTGGTCAGCGAGGAGGCCGGGTACGTCACCGGCCAGATCATCGGCGTGAACGGAGGACGGAACACGTGAGCACGCTGACCCCGGTACCACGGGAGGACTGGTCGCCGGACCTGACCGAGTTCATCGCGTCGTTCCGGGCCAACGTCGGCGCCGGGCGCAGCGAGGCCGGCCGGGCCAGCGGCGCCAACCTGCTCGGGACGCTGGCCCACCACCCGGCGCTGACCCAGGCCTTCCTCACGTTCAACGGCCACGTGCTCTACGGCACGACGCTGACGCCCCGCCAGCGCGAGCTGCTCGTGCTGCGGGTGGCGCACCGGCGGCGGAGCGACTACGAGTGGGCGCAGCACGTCCTGCTCGGCCGGGCGGCCGGACTGACCGACGACGAGATCGCGGCGGTGGCGTCCGACCCGGTGTCGCTGGGCGCGCTCGATCGTGTCCTGCTGGTCGCCGCGGACGAACTGCTCGTCGAGGGCGCGCTGAGCGGCGAGACGTGGAAGGCGCTGTCGGCCGACCTCGACGACCGGCAGATCATGGACGTCGTCTTCACGGTCGGCACGTACGCGCTGGTGGCGATGGCGCTGCGGTCGTTCGGCGTCGAACCCGAGCCGGAGCTCGTGCCCCATCTGCCCAGCTGAGCGGATCAGCACTCGGGTCTACGAACGGAGCGATGATGCCTCGGTGGGGCAGCGACGTCGTCCGGGCCGTGGTGGCCGGTCGTCCCGGCCTCGTCTACGCCGACCGTCCACGGCGGATCTCCGAGGTCGTGGAGGCGTCCGGGCGCTGGGACGGCCGGACGTTCCTCGTCCGGGGGAACCGGCGGATGACGTTCGCCGAGCACCGCCGGGCAGTCCGCACGGTGGCGCTCCAGCTGCGGGAACACGGCGTACGCCCGGGGGATCGGGTGGGTCTCTACGCGGCCAACTCGGTCGAGTGGGTCGTGACGTTCTTCGCGGTGCTGGAGCTGGGTGCGGTCGTGGTGCCGTGCAACGGCTGGTGGTCGCCGGACGAGATGCGCCACGCCTGCGCGGTCGTCGACCCGACCGTGGTCGTCTGCGACGAGAAGCGCGCCGAGCGGGTGCCGCCCGGCGTCCGCCGGATCGCGCTGACCGACCTGGTGGCTCCCGGCCCGGAACTCGAGACTCCCCACGACGGCGACGAGAACGACCCGGCGATGGTGTTGTTCACGGCCGGCACCACCGGGTTCCCCAAGGGGGCCGTGCTCTCGCACCGGGCCCTGATCGCCAACCTGCAGACGCTGCTCGTCGTCTCGCGCAAGCTCCCGCACGAGATCGCCGACGACAACCCGGCCGGTGTCACGCTCGTCGGGCTGCCGCTCTTCCACATCGGCGCGATCCAGCTGATCCTCACCCCGCTGATGACCGGCGGCCGGGTCGTGTTCCTCCCCGGCCGTTTCGACCCGGACGTCGTCCTGGGTCTGATCGACGCCGAGGGCGTCACGATGCTCTCGGCCGTGCCGACGATGATGGAGCGGCTGCTGCGGCATCCCGGCCGCGCCGACCACGGCTGTCCCACGCTCCGGACGGTCGTGCTCGGCGGTTCCCCGGTCAGCGACGAACTGCTCGAGCGCGTCTCGACCGCGTTCCCGAACAGCCGGCGCCGGGTCGGCCGCACGTACGGGCTGACCGAGGCCGGTGGCGTCGTGAGCACCGGCGTCGGCGCGCAGATCGCCGCCCACCCGGGCAGCTCCGGACGGCTCGCCCCGGTGGTCGAGGTGCGGGTCGACGACGGCGAGATCCTCGTCCGCTCCCCGGCCGTCATGGACGGCTACTGGGGCCTCCCGGACGATCCGGCGCTGGACGCCGAGGGCTGGCTCCGCACCGGCGACGTCGGCCGGGTCGACGAGGACCGGTTCCTGTACATCACCGGCCGGCGGAAGGACGTCATCATCCGCGGTGGTGAGAACGTCTCGGCGGCCCGCGTCGAGACCGTGCTGCACGAGAACCCCGACGTCGCCGAGGTCGCCGTCCTCGGCCTGCCCGACGCCGACCTGGGCGAGGTGGTGGCCGCCGTGGTGGTGCCCGTGGCGGGCGCCGAACCCACGGAGGCCGGCCTCACCCGGTGGGCGGCCGGGGCGCTGGCGTCGTTCGCGGTCCCGGCCCGGTGGTGGATCCGGGTCGAGCCGCTGCCGACGAACGACGCGGGCAAGGTGGTGAAGCCACGACTCGCGGCCGACTGGCCCGCTTAGCGGGTGGGCAGCACCACCCGCGCGTTGCCCCGGGCGGACTCCAGGCCGTCCTGGTTCACCGCGTAGAGCGAGAGCGTGACCGTGTCGCCCTCGACGCCGGTCACCTCGCCCCCGCACGTGACGAGTTCGCCGAGCACGTTGTGCCGCCGGACCTGGACGTCGAGGTACTGCAGGAACCCGTCGTCGCCCATCCAGTCGGTGACCACGTGACCCATCCACGAGACGCGCTCCGGCCCGTAGTCGTAGGCGCCCGGGACGCCGACGCGCCGGGCCAGGTCGGGATCCCAGTGCACCCGCTCCGGCGGCTCGGGGACGCCCCACTCGTTCGGGATCGCCAGCGCCGGGTGCCGGGTGTAGAGGTCGAACGCGTCCGCGTGCCCCCGGACGTAGAGCCCGCCCCAGCCCAGCAGGTAGGCGATCGCGGTCGTGGCCGTGTAGGGGCCCTTGGTCAGCTCGGGCAGTTGGTCTCCGACGTTGACGTCCCGCGCGTACCGCGGTTCCGCACCCCGGCGGCGTTCCTCTTCGTCGCGGTAGCGCCGGGCGATCTCGTCGATCTGCTCCGGCGTCCAGTCGACCCGGATCTCCTCGTACTTCTTCGCCTCGCGGGCGCTGTCCCGCTCGACGCGGAAGCAGTACGAGTGCCCGGTGCAGACGAGCTCGCCCTCCGGCGTCCGGAACGGCACCCGGTAGATCTGCTGCCAGGACCGCCCGGCGAACCGGCTCGGACGTTCGATGAGCTCGGCCAGCGTGGCGTCGCCGGTGAGGCGGTCACCGACCACGGGCGCCCGCTCGAACTCGAACGTGGCCCCGGCGTACATCGCGTGGATGCCGGGGAGGCCGGTGACGTAGCCGCTGAACACCTTGTCCATCGCGAGCAGCGCGGTGGGCACGGCCAGCGTCCCGGCCGTCCACAGTGGGTTCCGATCGCCGATGCCGTGGGCGTAGTGCCGGACGGCGTCCTCGGTCAGCTGGGTGACGTGGGGACGGTCGCTGCGGATCGGCTGGCCGATCATGTCGCGGAGTTGTTCGACCTGCTGCTCGTCGACCGTCGCGAACTCACGGGTGGCTTCCGTCGTCATCGTGCTCCCGTTCGTCTGGTTCCGCTGACGGGTGCCAGCAGGGTTCACTCTATCCAGTGAATCCTTACAATGATTGTGTTATTAAGAGGATCGAGACCCCAACGGAGTGGGAGGGCGTCATGACCGAAATCCTGGAGAACCCGCTCGAGGCGCTGTCGAAGCCGTACGTGATTCCCGTGGAGGCCTATTACTCGCGTGAGTACGCGCAGCGGGAGAAGGAGAAGCTCTGGTCCAAGGTGTGGCTGAACGTCGCCCGGGTGTCGGAGCTGCCGAAGTTCGGCGACTTCCTCACGTACGCGATCGGTGACGACGAGTTCATCGTCATCCGCACCGGCGACGACACGTTCAAGGCGTACTCCAACGTGTGCTCGCACCGCGGCCGGCCGCTGATCGACACCGAGCCCGGTGAGCACGACGCCCGCGGCCGCCGCAGGCAGTTCGTCTGCGGGTTCCACGGCTGGCGTTACGACACCGAGGGTGCCTGCACGTACGTCGCCGAGGCCGAGGACTGGGGCCCGCAGGGCCCCGACCTGGACCAGTACCACCTACCGCAGGTCACCGTCGACACCTGGGGCGGCTGGATCTGGCTGACGATGAACCCGGACGCCGAGCCGTTACTGGACTACCTGTCGCCCATTCCCGAGCTGCTGGAGCCGTTCCAGCTGGAGAACATGCGCTGCCGGTGGCGCCGCTACCTCGAGTTCGACTGCAACTGGAAAGTCGCGCTGGAAGCGTTCATGGAGACCTACCACGTCCCCCAGACGCACCCCGAGTTCCGCGTGTTCGGCAGCTTCCTCGGCTGGTCGCGGGCCCAGGGCACGCACAGCCACATCGGCTACGACGCGCCCAAGGGCATGGAGGAGAACCAGGCCAAGGTCCGCATCGCCCAGGGCACCGAGGACGCGCGGCTCTCGACCGCGAAGATGCAGAACTTCACCTGGGAAGCGGTCAACACCAACACCACCCAGACACTGGTCGACGCGGCCAACCGGCTGGTCGACGAACTGCCCGAGGACACCCCGGCGCCCGAGGTGCTCAAGCACTGGCTGAGCTCGGCCCGCCGTGACGACGAGGCCCGCGGCGTGATCTGGCCGACCCCGACGCCGGAGCAGTCCGCGGCCAGCGGCACGGCCTGGCAGGTGTTCCCGAACTTCCAGATCGGGCACGGGCTGAACAACGCGCTCTGCTACGGCGCCCGCCCGCTGGGCGACGACCCGAACAAGTGCATCTTCGAGGCCGCGGTGTACGAGATCTACCCGCCCGGCGAGGACCCGCGGGCCCCCTGGATCAACACCCCGGTCGACGACCCGTACTGGGACACGCACATCGTGCTGCCCCAGGACTTCAACAACATGGGCGCGATCCAGAAGGGCATGAAGCGGCACGGCTTCCAGGGCAACAAGCCGAACCCGTACCGCGAGCGCGGCATCGTCAACTTCCACCGCAACCTGGCCCGGTACCTGGGTACGGGGGCGCCCCGTGAGCTCTGAGGCTTTGCAGCAGTGCGCACCGACGCGCACCCCCGACGTCGATCATGACGCTCTGAGAGAGAAGTACCGCGCCGAGCGGGACAAGCGCCTGCGTCCGGAAGGCGGGGAGCAGTACCTGGTGACCGAGGGGGAGTTCGCCGAGTTCTACGAGGCCGACCCCTACACCCCGGTCGTGCCGCGGCTGCCGATCCGGGAGGACGTCGAGGTCGTCGTCCTCGGCGGAGGGTTCTCCGGCCTGCTGGCGGCCGGCCGGATCAAGCAGGCCGGCGTGGACGACGTCCGGATCGTCGAACTCGGCGGCGACTTCGGTGGCGCCTGGTACTGGAACCGGTACCCGGGCATCCAGATCGACACCGACGCCACCGCGTACCTCCCGCTGCTGGAGGAGACCGGCTACCTGCCGACCCAGAAGTACTCGCTGGGTGACGAGGTCTACGAGCACTGCCAGCGGATCGGCAAGCACTTCGGGCTCTACGACGACGCGATCTTCCACACGCTGGTGCGGTCGCTGACCTGGGACGCGTCGATCAGCCGGTGGCGGGTCGCGACGAACCGGGACGACGACATCCGGGCCCGGTTCGTCGTGATGGCGCAGGGGCCGTTCCACCGGCCGAAGCTGCCCGGCATCCCCGGGATCACCGATTTCCAGGGCCACACGTTCCACACCGCACGCTGGGACTACGAGTACACCGGGGGTGGCATCCGGGGTGGGCTGTCCCGGCTCGCCGACAAGCGCGTGGCGATCATCGGCACCGGGTCGAGCGGCGTCCAGACGATCCCGCACCTGGCCGCGGCCGCGGCCCATCTGACGGTCTTCCAGCGCACGCCCTCGTACATCAACGAGCGGGGCAACGTCGAGATCACGTCCGAGTGGGCGGCGACGCTGGAGCCGGGCTGGCAGGAGGAGCGGCGGCGCAACTTCCACACCGCGGCGTTCGAGGCCTTCGCGCCCGGCCAGCCCGACCTGATCTGCGACGGTTGGACCGAGATCTCCCGCAACCTGCAGGCCCACCTGGATGCCACGAACGGCTGGGCCGCGCTCACCGACCCGGTGAAGTTCATGGCACTCCGCGAGGAGATCGACCACCGGTACACCGAGCGGCTGCGGGAGCGGATCGCGTCGATCGTCACCGACCCGGCGACGGCCGAGACGCTGAAGCCGTACTACAACTACATGTGCAAGCGGCCGTGCTTCAACGACGAGTACCTGCCGGCGTTCAACCGTGCGAACGTGACGCTCGTCGACGTCTCCTCGTCGCGCGGGGTGGAGCGGATCACCGCGACCGGGGTCGTCGCCAACGGGGTCGAGCACGAGGTCGACTGCATCATCTTCGCCAGCGGGTTCGAGGCCACGACCGACCTCGACCGCAAGATGGGCGTCAAGCCGTTCGTCGGCCGGGACGGGCTGTCGCTCTACGACCACTGGGCCGACGGCTACCGCACGCTGCACGGTATGACCAGCCACGGGTTCCCGAACCAGTTCTTCGTCGGGTTCATCCAGGGTGGCGTCACCGCGTCGGTCACCGCGGTGTTCGAGCAGCAGGCCGAGCACATCGCGTACGTGATCGCGGAGGCGGTCGAGCGGGGCGCGACCACCGTGGAGCCGTCGGAAGAGGCCCAGGACGAGTGGGTGACCACGCTCCGGGCCTCCGCGTTCGACAACACCGCGTTCGCCCGCGCCTGCACGCCCGGCTACTTCAACGGCGAGGGCGAGCCGCGCCTGCGGTCCCAGTTCGGCGAACCCTACGGCCCGGGCTTCTACGCGATGGGCGACCTGCTGAAGGCCTGGCGCGACGACGGCCGCCTGGAGGGCCTGATTCTCGGGTAGGCCGGTTCCGTTCAGCACCAGATTGCTGTTTCGGCCCTCGCCGAACAGCAATCTGATGCTGAACCTAGCGTCCGGTCCACTCCGGGCGCCGCTTCGCGGCGAAGGCCCGCGGTCCCTCCTGCGCGTCGTCGCTGCGGTAGGCCGATTCGGACGCGTGCCGCGCGGCGGTGAGCGCGGCGGACCGGCCCATCTCGGTGGCGAGCATGACCGTGTCCCGCGCCGCGCGCACCGAGAGCGGGGCGCCCTCCAGGATCTCGGCGGCGAGTTCGAGCGCGGTGCCCAGCACGTCCTCCGGCGCGACGAGCCGATTCACCAGGCCGATCTCGTAGGCCCGGGCCGCGCTGATCGGCTTGCCGGTCAGCAACAACTCCATCATGATCCGCTGCGGGATCATGTGGATCAGCGGCGCCGCCCAGGGTGAGCTGCGGCCCACGCGTACCTCGGTCACCGCGAAGCGCGCGCTCGTGCTGGCGACGCACAGGTCGCAGGCCTGCGCGATCATCCAGCCGCCGGCGAATGCGTCGCCGTTGACCGCGGCGATCGTCGGCTTGGAGAGCTCGACCGTGTCGTAGGGGAGCGGGAACATGTCCCGCGGCGGCACCTGCAGCCCGCTCGCGACCATCTCCTTGAGATCGCCGCCGGCGCAGAACGCCCGGTCGCCGGCGCCGGTCAGGATCGCCACGCGCAGAGCGGGATCCCGCTCGAACCGCTCCCAGGCCGACGCCAGGCCCTGCCGGACGTCCACCGACAGGCAGTTGCGGGTCTCGGGCCGGTTCAGCGTGATGACGGCGATGCCGTCCTCCCGGGCGTCGAACAGGACGGCGTTCAATATCCCCTCCGGGCCAGTACGGACGCTTCGCGTCCCAGCTCCTCACGGAAGTCGGGATGGGCGATCTCGACGAGACGCCGGGCGCGGTCGGCGATCGAGCGGCCGGCCAGTTCGGCCGCGCCGAACTCGGTCACGACGACGTCGACGTCACTCCGCGCGGTCGTGACCGGCCCCTGTAGACGGGCCGTGATCCGGCTGACCGTGCCCCGCCGCGCGGTGGACGGCAGCGCGATCACCGACCGGCCGCCGGGGGACCGCAGCCCGGCCCGGACGAAGTCGACCTGGCCTCCGGTGCCGCCCAGGTAGGCCGTTCCGGTCTGCTCGGCGTTGACCTGCCCGGTCAGGTCGACCTCGACCGCGGAGTTGATCGTCACCAGCCGTTCCAGGCGGGCCAGCACGGTGGCGTCGTGCGTGTAGGTGGCCGGGCACATGCGCAGACCCGGGTTCCGGTCGGCGAAGTCGTAGAGCCGCCGGGTGCCGATCAGCGCGCCGCAGATCGTCACGCCGGTGTCGATCGGCTTCCGGGCATTCGTGACCACACCGGCCTCGACCAGGTCGACCAGCGAGTCACCGACCATCCCGGAGTGGACGCCGAGGTCCCGGCGGCCGCGCAGCAGGCGCAGCACGGCGTCGGGCACCGCACCGACGCCCATCTGCAGCACCGCGCCGTCCTCGACGAACGCGGCGACGTGCTCGCCGATCGCCGCATCGGTCGGGCCGATCCGGCTCGGTTCGACCTCGACCGGAGGCCGGGACACGGGCACCGCATGGTCGATCGCGCTCGCCGGCATCACGGCTCCGTAGGTGAACGGCACCTGGTCGTTCACCTCGGCCACCACGACCCGGGCCGCCGCGACCGCCGCGTGCACGTGGTCGCTGATCAGCCCGAGGCTGTGCTCACCGCGCTCGTTCGCCGGGCTGACCTGGACGAACGCCACGTCGCAGGGCAGCGTCCCGGCGACGATCAGCAGGCCGACCCGGCTGACGTGGGTCGGGATGACGTCGAGCCGGTGCTCGGCCGCGAGCGCCCGTAGCGCCCCGATCGCGCCCATGCTCGACACCGCGAACGACTTCGTCGCGGCCGGGGTGATCAGCCCGGAGAAGCTCGTCGCGATGAACACCGACAGGTCGCCGATCGCAGCGCCCTGCTCGATCAGCGCTTCGATCAGCGTCGTCGGCTCGCCGCAGGCCTGGCCGACGACGATCCGGTCGCCGCGCCGGAGGATGCGGCTCAGATCGACGCTCACCGCTGCGCGTTCGCCAGCAGCGCGCGGGCCCGGTCCAGGTGCGGACGATCGAGCATCGCGCCGTGGTGGGCCAGCGCGCCGACGCCCGGGTGGGCCGCGAACAGGTCGACGACCTCCTGCGCGGCCTTCAGCTCGTGCGGGCTGGGCGTGAACGCGGCGTTGATGACGTCGACCTGGTCGGGGTGGATCGCGAGCATGCCGCGGTAGCCGTCCCGGCGGACCTGCCCGGCCCGCCGGCGCAGGCCGTCGGGGTCGCGGAAGTCGCCGTGGATCGTCTCGATCGGGGCGACCCCGGCGGCCGCCGCACCGAGCAGGCAGAGGCTCCGGGCCAGCTCGTAGGTGAACCCGTAGCCGCCGTCGGGCCCGCGGTTGTCGGTGGCCCCGACCGCGTCGGCCAGGTCCTCGGCTCCCCAGGTCAGTGCGGCGAGCCGGGGCGCGCCGGCGTAGGTGCCGGTGGTGAACATCCCCTCGGCGGTCTCGGTGACCAGCGCGATCACCCGGGTTTTCCGCGTGGTGCCGGAGGCCGCCTCGAACGCCGAGAGGTAGTGGTCGAGCACTTCGACGTCGGCGACGCCCCGGGCCTTCGGGAGCATGATCCCGCCCGGCCGGCCGGGCATCACCGCGGCCAGGTCGGCCAGCGCGTGCGGGCCCTGGAGCGGGTTGATCCGCACCCAGAGCCGCTCGCGGGCCGCCGGGGCGGCGTCCTGCAGGAACTCCGCGACCTGGTGCCGGGCCTTCGGTTTGACGTCCTCGGCGACCGCGTCCTCCAGGTCGAAGAGCACGACGTCGGCCGGTGACGCGTCGGCCTTGACCATCTTTCGCGGGCTGTCGCCGGGGGCGAACAGCCAGGAGCGCATCCGCATGCGGTAACCCCTCAGTACGACTTCGGGAGGCCGAGGACCTTCTCGGCGAGGAAGTTCAAGATCAGGTGCGGGCTGACCGGCGCCGTGCGGGGGATGAGGATCTCCCGCAGGTACCGCTCGACGTGGTACTCCTGCGCGTAGCCCATGCCGCCGAGCGTCAGCATCGCGGTGTGGCAGGCCTCGAACCCGGCCTCGGCGGCGAGGTACTTCCCGGCGTTCGCCTGCACTCCGCAGTCCAGCCCCTGGTCGAAGCGGGTGGCCGCGTTCAGCACCATCAGGTTGGCCGCTTCCAGCTGGGCCCAGCACTTCGCGAGGGGGTGCTGGATGCCTTGGTTCATGCCGATCGGCCGGTCGAACACGACCCGCTCCCGGGCGTAGGCGGCGGCCCGGTCGATCGCCGCCCGGCCCAGGCCGACGGCCTCGGCACCGAGGAGGATCCGCTCCGGGTTGAGCCCGTGCAGGATGATCCGGAATCCGTCGCCTTCGGCGCCGATCCGGTCGGACTCGGGGATCTCCAGGCCGGACAGGTACAGCGTGTTCGAGTCGACGGCGTGGCGGCCCATCTTCTCGATCTTGTGGACGTCGACCCGCGACCGGTCGAGGTCGGTGAAGAACAGCGACAAGCCGTCGGTCCTGCGCCGGACGTCTTCCAGCGGCGTGGTGCGGGCGAGCAGCATCATCTTGTCGGCGACCTGGGCGACCGAGATCCACACCTTCTCGCCGTCGACGACGTAGCCGGTGCCGGTGCGCCGGGCCCGGGTGCGGATCTTCGTGGTGTCGAGGCCGGCGTCGGGCTCGGTGACCGCGAAGCACATCAGCTGCTCGCCGCGCAGGATCGGCGGGATCATCCGCTCGCGTTGCTCGGGGGTGCCGAACTCGACGACCGGCTGCAGGCTGAACACCGGCCCGTGGATGCTGGACGCGGCGCTCATGCCGCCCCCGGACTCGGCGACCGCCTGCATCATCACCGCGGCCTCGGTGATGCCCAGCCCGGCGCCGCCGACCGACTCCGGCATCGCGACGCCGAGCCAGCCGCCCTTGGCCATCGCGGAGTGGAACTCGCGCGGGAACGTGCCCTCGCGGTCGCGGGCCAGCCAGTAGTCGTCGTCGAACTGGGCGCAGTACTCCAGGACGCCGTCGCGGATGCCCTGCTGGTCTTCGTTCAGTCGGAAGTCCACGCCGCCTCCTGGTGCGCGCCGAGCCGGGGAGCGGGGCCGCCGATCTTCCCCGGCGTCCGGGAGAACAGGGCCGGCGGACCCGGGAAACGCACCGGGCCGTACGGGGAGTCGACGGTCTCGAAGAACCCGACGTCGTTGAGGTGCTCGTTGGTGAACAGGTCGTCGAGCGTGCGGACCGGTGCGGCCGGGATCCCCAGCGAGCGCAGCAGGTCGAGCCAGTCCCGCGTGGTTCGTTCCAGGAACGTGCCACCGAGCAGGTCGTAGACCGTCTCGATCTGCTGGGCCCGCTGGGCGAGCGTCGCGAACCGGTCGTCGGCCCACGGGGGCTCGACGGCCTCGACGAACGCGCTCCACTGCTTGTCGTTGTAGACCAGCGCGGACACGTACCCGTCCCTGGTGCGGTACGGACGCCGGTTCGGCGTGAGGGCCCGGGGATAGCCGGCCGGGCCCAGCGGCGGGTCGAACAGCGCCCCGTTCGCGTGCTCGACCAGCATGAACGCGGCCATCGTCTCGAACATCCCGACCTCGACCTCCTGTCCCTCGCCGGTGCGCTCGCGGTGGAAGAGCGCCATCACGGTGGCGTACAGGGCGGTCGTCCCGGCGATCTTGTCGGCCATGATCGTGCCGACGTACCCGGCCGTGCCGGTCAGCTGCTCCTGGACGAACGGCAGCCCGCACTCGGCCTGGATCGTGTCGTCGTACGCGGCCAGATCGGCGTCCGGGCCGCCCCGGCGGTAGCCGTAGCAGTTCGTGTAGACGATCGACGGGTTCAGCGCGGCGACCGCGTCGTAGCCGAAGCCGAGCCGGTCGATCGCGCTGGCCCGCATCGAGTGGACGAACACGTCCCCGCCGGCGACCAGATCCCGTAACCGCCTCCGGCCCTCGTCGGTGCGGAGGTCGAGCACGACGCTGCGCTTGCCCCGGTTGACGTTGACGAACACTCCGCTCATCGCCGGTTCGGGCCCGACCGAGATGTACCGGGTGCTGTCACCGCCCGGCGGCTCGATCTTGATCACGTCGGCGCCGAGGTCGGCCATCATCTGGGTGCAGTACGGGCCCATCACCATCGTGGTCAGGTCGACGACGCGGACGCCCGACAACGGACCGGAACGTGTCATGCAAACCACTCAATCATTACAAGTATTGTGATATCAAGGGGGCGTGCGATCGATCGCCGAAGTGCTCGACGAGGCTCTCGCCCGCAATGCCCACGCCCCCGCCGTGCGGGCCGCGTCGGGCGTCTGGTCCTACGCCGACCTGGACGAGCAGGCGCACCGGGCGGCCGGGGCGCTCTGGTCGCTGGGCGTGCGGCCCGGTGACCGCGTCGCCGCCTGCCTCCCGAACGACCTCGACATCGTCGCCGCGTTCCACGGCACCCAGCGGATCGGCGCGATCTGGGCCGGCGTCGGCGAGGCCCTGGCCGCGGCCGAACAGGCCGAGCTGGCCGGCCTGATCGCGCCGGCGCTGGTGCTGGCCGGTCCGCGCTGCCACCTCGCCGGGGTGGACGTCGCCCGCTGGCGGACGCTGCTCGCCGACGCCGCCCCGGCCCCCCGTCTCGAGCCGGACGTCGACGCGCCGGCCGGGATCGCGTTCACCAGCGGCACGTCCGGCCGTCCGAAGGCGGTCGTGCACAGCCAGCGCAACCTGCTGCTGCCCGGGGCCGCGCTCGTCGCGAGCCGGGGCTGGGGCCCCGACCTGCGCAAGGGCGACAGCTTCCCGTTCACGATCCTCAACCTGATGGTGCTGTCCACGCTGCTCGTACCGCAGGCCGGAGGGTGCGCGGTGGTGATGGACCGCCGGGACGTCGACGGGGTCGCCGAGTGGATCGGCGCCGCCGGGGTCACGGTGTGGAACGGCGCCCCGGCCCAGCTGCACGACCTCGTCCGGCGCCCGGACGCGCCCCTGGGCTCGCTGACCGAGGTCTGGAGCGGTGGCAGCGACACCCCGGACGTCCTGCGGACCGAGTTCGCGCGGGTGCACGGCCTGGTCCCGCGGGCGACCTACGGGCTCACCGAGGCTCCCACCGTCGTCTCGATCGACCCGCCGGGCGACGACTGGCGGCCCGGCACCAGCGGGCGGGTCCTGCCCCACTTCGACGTGGCCGCCTACGACGACGCGGGGCGGCGGTTACCACGCGGCGAGCAGGGCGAACTGCGGTTGTCCGGCCGGGCCGGTGGCCCGTGGACGCCGATGCTCGGTCACTGGGAAGGCCACGGGATCCGCGCCGCCGAACCGGGGCCGGTGCCCACCGGCGACATCGGCGTCGTCGACGGGGACGGCTGGCTGAGCGTCGTCGACCGGAAGAAGCTCGTCATCATCCGCGGCGGCGCCAACGTCTACCCGCTCGAGGTGGAGCGGGTGCTCGCGACGCACCCCGGCGTCGGCCGGGTCGCGGTCTGCGGTGTGCCGGACGAGCGCCTCGGCCAGCGGGTGGTCGCGTTGATCGAAGGAACCGGCGTCGACCGGGAGGCGCTGGCCGCGCTCTGCCGGCGCAACCTCTCGCCGTACAAGGTCCCGGAGGAGTGGATCCAGGTGGACTCGCTACCCGTCAACCCGATGGGGAAAGTGCAGCGTACGGCGCTACCGGACCTGGTCAGCGCCCGCCTCGACGGGGGGCCCGGCCATCGCTGATAACGTTGCAATCATGGAAATTGCAGGAGCTGAACCGACTCGAATCGGGCAGCTGCGTATGGCGGAGCAGGTGGCGTCCGCACTACGCGAACGGATCCTCGCCGGTGGCATCCGCGACGGTTCGACCCTGCCGAAGCAGGACCAGCTGGTGGCCGAGTTCGGCGTCAGCTACCCCTCGGTGCGCGAAGCGCTGCGCATCCTGGAGACCGAAGGCTTCATCACGGTCCGCCGCGGCAACCGGGGCGGGGCCGTCGTGCACGCGCCCGACATCGGCACGGCCGGGTACGCGCTCGGGCTGACGCTGCAGGCGATGCAGGTCAAGGTGCCCGACCTGGGCGGGGCGCTGAGCACGCTCGAGCCGCTGTGCGCGGCGCACTGCGCGCAGCGGGCCGACCGGAAGAAGACGGTCGTTCCGCGCCTGCGTGAGCTGCTCACCCGTAGCGAGGCGGGCATGGACGACGGGGCGGTGTTCACCCGCATCTCCCGCGAGTTCCACGACGCCGTCGTCGAGTTCGACCCCAACGCCACGCTGCGGGTCGTCGTCAAGAGCCTGACGTCGCTGTGGTCGGTGCAGGAGGAGGCCTGGGCCGACACGCAGCTGTCCCGCGGGTCCTACCCGTCGCGCAAGGACCGGGAGGCGGCCCACAACGCGCACGAGCGGCTGCTCGAGGCGATCGAGGCCGGCGACGCGGAGGAGGCCGGCCGCATCACGGCCGAGCACCTCGTCGCGGCCCAGCGGGTCGTCGGCCGGACGTTGAAGAACACGGTGATCGACGCGGCGTCCGACCGCAGCCGCAAGCGCTTCCGTCGCGGATGACCGTCGCCGAGCGGATGCTCGACTTCAGCGGGCGGATCGCGATCGTGACCGGAGCGTCGTCCGGGCTGGGCGCTGCCGCGGCCCGGGAGCTGGCCGGGTCAGGGGCCCGGGTGGCGGTCGTCGGACGCCGGAAAGAGCGGCTGGACGACCTCGTCGCGGAGATCGGCGGGCTGGCCGTGCCGTGCGATCTGTCCGACCCCGGCCGGGTCGGGGCGGTCGTGCCCGCGGTCTCCGAAGGGCTCGGTCCGCCGGAGATCCTGGTCAACGCGGCCGGGGGCATGTTCACCGAGGCCCGCGCGGAAGACGAGCCGACGGCCGCCATCTCGGACACCCTGGCCCTGAACCTGATGGCCCCGTTCCTGCTCGCCCAGGGCGTGTTCCCGCACATGCGGTCCGTCGGCCGCGGCGCGATCGTGAACGTGTCGTCGATCAGCGGCCGGGTGGGGATCCCCGGCATCCCGCAGGCGTCGTACGCGGCCAGCAAGGCCGGGCTGTCCGGGCTGACGGCCGAGCTCGCGGTGCAGTGGGCCCGGCACTCGATCCGGGTGAACACGGTGGCGCCCGGGTTCTTCCGGAGCGAGATCACCGGCCCGCTCTACGAGGGCGAGCGCGGGTCGTCGTATCTGCAGCGCAATACCCCGTTGCCGATCGAAGGCACGCCCGAGGACGTCGTCGGGGCGATCCTCTGGCTCTGCGGAGACGCCGGTCGCTACGTCACCGGCCAGACGATCGTCGTCGACGGCGGCTGGACGGCCCGCTGACCCGTAATCCTTACAATAATAGTAAGGTTTGGGCATGACGCTGCGAGTCGTTCAGTGGAGCTCGGGGAACATCGGGGCGCGGACCTTGCGCGGAGTGATCGAGCACCCCCGGCTCGAGCTGGTCGGGGTGTACGCGCACTCCGCCGCGAAAGCAGGCCGGGACGCGGGTGCGATCGCCGGTCTGGAGGGCGGCCCGGTCGGTGTCCGGGCCACCGCCGACCGGGACGAGATCCTGGCGCTGGGTGCGGACTGCGTGCTCTACACCCCGCTCTGGTGCGACTTCGACGACGTGTGCGCGCTGCTGGAGTCCGGGGCCAACGTCGTCACCACCCGCGCCGAGTTCCTGCGCCCGGCGAGCCTCGATCCGGCGATCCGCGGGCGGGTCGAGGCCGCCTGTGCCCGGGGCAACACGTCGATCCACAGCACGGGCAGCAGCCCCGGCTTCATCACCGAGGCGCTGCCGCTGGTCGTGACGTCGCTCCAGCGCCGGCTCGACGGCCTGCGCATCGACGAATACGCCGACCTCTCCCGGCGCGATTCCCCGGCCCTCCTGTTCGACGTCATGGGGTTCGGCCAGGAGCCGTCGGACTTCGGTGAGCGCCGGCTGAACGCGCTCACCGACAGCTTCGGCCCGTCGCTGCGACTGCTGGCCGACGCGCTCGGAACACCGCTCGAGCAGGTCGACGCCGCGGGCGAGTTCGCGCTGACGAAAGAGCCGCTGACGATCGCCGCCGGCACGTTACCGGCGGGGTCGGTAGCGGGCCAGCGGATCACGATCACGGGCCGGCGGGGTGGGCGTCCGTTCCTGACGTTCCGGGCCAACTGGTTCTGTGGCCGCGAACTGGAGCCGCGCTGGGACCTGCGGGAGACGGGTTGGCGGGTCACGGTCGAGGGTGACGCCCCGCTGAACATCGACCTGGTGTTCCCGGTGCCGTTGGAGCGGATGGCCGCGATGAGTCCCGCGTACACGGCGAACCGGGCGGTGAATGCGATCCCGTACGTGGTCGAGGCGGCGCCGGGCATCCGCACGACGCTCGACCTGCCGCAGATCGTCGCCGCCCTCTGACGCGACGCGCTCGCTCACCCGTCGGCCAGGCGTAGCGCGAGCGTCGGGCAGGCCGCGACCGCTGCCCGCACCGCGTCTGCGTGTCCGGCGTCCACGTCGTCGGCCAGCAGCACGACCAGCCCGTCGTCGTCCACCGCGAAGTAGCCGGGCGCCTCGGCCTCGCAGAGGCCGAGGCCGATGCACTTGTCGCGGTCCGCGGTGATCCTCATCAGCGGACCCGCACCGGGAGCGTTTCCCACCCACGCACGGTCGAGGTGGACGCCAGACGGGCGCGGTCGATGTCGACGGTCCACGTCGGGAACCGGTCGAGCATCTCCTCCAGCACCACCCGGCCCTCCAGGCGGGCCAGGGCGTTGCCCAGGCAGAAGTGGATGCCGCCGCCGAACGTCAGGTGTTGGACGTCCGGGCGCCGGACGTCGAACCGGTCGGGGTCGGCGTAGCGGCGGGGATCCCGGTTGGCCGCGGCCATGATCGCCATCATGATGCTGCCCTGCGGGATCGTCGTGCCGTGCACCTCGACGTCGCGGGTCACCGACCGGCACATGAACGGGCCCGGGGGCTCCAGCCGGAGCACCTCCTCGAGTGCGTTCGGGATCAGCGACCGGTCCGCGGCGAGCGCGGCCCGCTGCTCGGGATGGTCGGCCAGCAGCTTGGTGAACCAGCCGATCAGACGGCCGGTGGTCTCGTTCCCGGCTCCGCCGAGAACGGTGACGTACAGGACGATCTCGTCGCGGGTGAGGTGGCGGACGGTGCCGGTCTCGTCCTCGAACTCGGCTTGGAGCAACTGGGTGATGACGTCGTCGCCCGGGTTGGCCGCGCGCCAGTCGACGTAGGCGCCGAACGCTTCGCCGTCGAGCAGCGTCTGGTCCATCGTCATCGGTTGGTTGCCCTCGGTGCGCAGCGAGTTGTCGACCGCGTCGCGGACCGCCTCCTGCTCGGCCTCGGGTATGCCGAGCAGCAGGCCGATCGCGCGCATCGGGACCTGCGCGCCCACCTCGGCGATGACGTCGAACCCGTCGGACCCCACCAGCGGGTCGAGCGACCGGACGCAGAACTCGCGGATCTGAGGCTCCAGCGACGCGATGCGCTTCGGCGTGAAGACGCGGGAGAGCAGGCGGCGGTGCAGCGGGTGGAGCGGCGGGTCCTCGAAGATCAGCACACCGGACGGGACCTCGATGTCGGCCTGGATGATCTCGAGGATGTCGCCCTTGGCGCTGCTGTAGGTCTCGTGGTCCTGCAGCACCGCGGCGACGTCCGCGTGCCTGCTCACGGCATAGAACCCGAGCTCGCGGTTGTGGTAGAGCGGCGCTTCCTCGCGCAGCCGCGCGAACACCGGGTAGGGGTCGGCGATGATCGCGCTGTCGTACGGACTGAAGCTCACTTCGTCGGTCGTCGTGGCGGTCATGGGAGCCTCCTGATTTCTCCGACAACTGTCGGAGAGGCTCCCATGTGACCCCGGCGGGTGCAACAGGTTCTAGTGGCATTCCCCGCTTTCCCCGACAGATGTCGGAGAAAGCGCTAGCGTTCGGCGCGTGCCTCCGTCGGACCGCTGTGGGTTAGGAGCAGACATGGGAAAGCTAGAGGGCAAAGTCGCCTTCATCACCGGCGCCGCGCAGGGCCAGGGCCGCAGTCACGCGATCACGCTGGCGCGGGAAGGCGCCGACATCATCGCCGTCGACATCTGCGCCCAACTGGAGTCGGTGGCCTACACGATGGGCACAGCCGAGGGACTCGAGGAGACCGTGCGCGAGGTCGAGAAACTCGACCGGCGGATCTTCGCCGCTCGAGCCGACACCCGAGACGCCGCCCAGTTGCGCACGGCCTTCGAGGAAGGCGTGGCCGCGGTCGGTCCGGTCGACATCGTGCTGGCCAATGCCGGGATCGGCGCCGGCGGCGCGCCGGTCGGCGAGGACCAGGAGTGGGACGAGGTCGTCGGCGTGAATCTGAAGGGTGTCTGGAACACCGGCCGGGTCGCGATCCCCTCGATGATCGAACGCGGCAAAGGCGGCGCGATCGTGCTCACCAGCTCCACCGGTGGCCTGATCGGAGCGGGCATCGCCACCGCCGGGTATCTCGGGTACACCGCGGCCAAGCACGGCGTCGTCGGCCTGATGCGCTCCTGGGCCAACTACCTGGCGCCGCACTACATCCGCGTCAACAGCGTCGCGCCCACCACCGTCCGGACACCGATGTCCGGCGACGGCGCCATCATGGACATCGTCAAAGACATCCCCGAACTGGCCGGCGCGCTGACCAACGCGATCCCGGTGCCGTTCGTCGAACCCGAAGACGTCTCCAACGCCATCCTCTACCTCGTCTCCGACGACGCCCGCTACATCACCGGTACCGTCCTGCCCGTCGACGCCGGCTCCTACAACCGCCGCTGAGTTCCCTCAGGCCGAGAGGTCCAGGTCCAGGCCCACGTTCCTCGCGCGGGCCCGGGCGATCAGCAGGTCCGCGGTGACGAGGTCCTGGAGACCGATCCCGACGGAGTTGAACAACGTCACCTCGCGGACGGACGTCCGGCCGGGCGCCAGCCCGGCGATCACCGCGCCGAGCTCGGTTCCGACGTCATCGGGGACGATCGCGTTCTCGGCCAGCGCCAGCACGACTTCGCCGGACTTCGCCAGCGCCGTCTGGACCGAGTCCACGACTACCCGGGCCCGTCGGAGGCCCCCGCCGTCGAGGGTCCCGGCGCCGACCAACCCCAGCACCGACGAGTCGGGCCGGGCGAGGTGGGCGGTGGCGACCGCGCTGGCCGCGGCGGTCCGGACCGCAGTGACCCGCCGACCGTCCAGGACGGCCTGGCACTCGCCGGTGCGGGCCGACGCGACGAGGATCGTCGAGCGCTGGACCGGCAGACCGCAGGCGGCGTTGGCCGGGATGTCGGAGAGCACCTTGACGCCGGCCCGGCCGGTAGCGGTGTCGAGTGCGGCCATCGGGATCACCGCGGTGCCGTCGGCGGCCAGCGCCGGCGGCCCGGCACGATCGCCCGGCCCAGCGCGAGGTCGGCGTGCGCCCGTTCGAGCGCGTTCCGGATCGACACGTGATGCGGATCGTCGGCCAGCAGCCGGGACACGTCGGAATGGCGCCCGCACCTCGGAGAGCGCGAGTTGCGCTCCGGCGAGCCCGGCCAGGACCGAGGTGAGCAGGACGCACAGCGTCCGCAGGCGACGGACCGGAAGACCGGTGCGGTCGGCGGCGACGGCGTCCTCGCCGGTCGCGTCGATCCGCAGCCCCGGACCGGTCCGCAGGGAGAGCAGCAGTGCGGTGACGACGACGACCCCGACGCAGAGGTAGCCGAGCGCGGTCTGCGCGAACAGCGCCGGGCGCCGGCAGTGCGACGAGCACCAGGAGCTCTACGACGCGGTCGCCGCCGGGGACGTCGACCGCGCGGCCCGGTACGCGTTCGACCACGTGACGTCGGGACGGGAAGACAGCATCGCCCAGGCGGCCGGGTGGTCCGGCGGCGACATCTACCCGATCGCCCTCACCCGGACCCGCCGCCGCTGACCGTCAGAATCGCGCGTAGTACGCGCGGCTCTGCCGCGAGGCCACCAACAGCAACAGGGCGACGAACGGCAGCACGGCCGGAAGGAGCGCGGGCCAGTTGTCGGCGAGTTGGCCGGCCGCGTCCTTCGATGAACCGGGGTCGGACGAGGCGTCGTCGTACACCGCGCAGATCTGGAGGATCGTGACGACGACCGCGATGACGTAGGCGCCGTGTCTGCCCTGCCAGACCCCGCGCAGGACGAGGAACCAGAGGGACAGGAAGACCGCGGAGACGACCGCCGCGATCCAGTCGCCGTCGAGAGCACCTTCCCCGGCGGACCACGCCAACCGGATCGGAGCCAGGACGAGCAGCCCGAACGCAATGATGACGGCCGTCGGAGGGCGCCGTGCGGCCAGCTCTGGGGGCGTCACCGGAGACCTGCGTCCGCGACGGTGTGGAGCGGTGTGGCGTTCAAGGAAACCCCTGTGGATGGTCGGGACGGTGATGTCCACAAGGGTCGCGGTCAGCGCCGGGGCGGTTGGTTCCCGCGCTTACACCGCCTCTGTGCCGTCCGCGTCACTCGGCGCCGGCCGGGTCGGTGCACGCCCTACGTGCGGCGTCACTGACCCGCCGCCGCGAACTGGTGGCGAACCAGGGCCACGATCTCGGACGCCGGCAGCGGCGGTACCGAAATCGTCGACCGCCAGCTCGATACCGAGATCACGCAGAGCCTGCAAACGGCCGACGGTCAACGTGTCGGGCCGTAGGATGACGCTCTCGGTGATTTCGAGGGTCAGCCGGTCCGGCGGATACCCGGTCTCGACCAGAATGCTCTCGACGGTTCGAACCAGATCGGCCTGAGCCACCTGTTTCGGTGACAGGTTGACCGACAGCCGCAACTCGTCGGCTCCCGGAATGCCGGCGCGCCAGCCGGCCGCCTCCCGGCAGGCTGCCCGCAGCACCCACGTGCCCAGCGGCACGACCGCGCCGGTCTCCTCAGCCAGGTCGATGAACGCTCCCG
Source organism: Cryptosporangium phraense (assembly GCF_006912135.1). NCBI lineage: Bacteria > Bacillati > Actinomycetota > Actinomycetes > Cryptosporangiales > Cryptosporangiaceae > Cryptosporangium > Cryptosporangium phraense. The sequence goes on from NZ_VIRS01000013.1 coordinate 57,521, forward strand.
GGCCGAGCAGGCCACGGTCCGGATGGTTCCAGCGGACCGGGCCGTGGTGTCCAGGACGTCCGAGTAGAGCTCGAAACGGCCGCGGCCGGCGCGTTTCGCGGCGTACAGAGCGGTGTCGGCCCGCTGCAGGAGAGTGTCGCCGGAGGCCTCCGGATCGTCCCGGACCACCACGCCGATGCTCGCCTCGACCATGAGCACGTGTTCGTCGAAGATCACCGGCGTGCGCAGCGCCTCCACCAGGCGAGCGGCGACGGTTCCGGCGCCCGTGAGCGGGCAGGGCCTGGCCGACCGGGATCGGGTGCGGCGCCGGGCGAGCGTCCACACCGTCGGCGACCCAGAGCGGGTGCACGGACACGTCGGTGAGGAACGCGATCGCCGATGCACGCAGCGCGCTGCGAATCCGCACCTGCCCTGGCAGCGAGGCCGCCCGGGAGCACGTCGAGGAAGTCGTGTCGGTCGACGGTGTACCCGGCCTGGGCGAGTTGCCGGGCGATTTCCCGCGCCGCACCGTCGTGTCCGGCGCCGAAGCTCGCCGAGACCACCGCAATCTTGCCCGGCAGGCTCACGGCGCGTCGTGTTTCGTGGCGGCGCGGCGGCTGCGGGCCCGGCCGCGGAGGAGTTCGACGCCGATGGGTATTACCGAGATGACGACGATCCCGATGAGGATCAGTTCGATGTGGTCGCGGACGACTGCGATCTGGCCGAGGAAGTAGCCGAGGACGGTGACGCCGATCGACCAGAGCGCCCCGCCGATGACGTTGTAGACGACGAACGTGCGGTAGTGCATTCGGGTGGCGCCGGCCACGATCGGGGTGAACGTGCGGACGACCGGGACGAACCGGGCCAGGACGATGGACCGGGCGCCGTATTTGTCGAAGAACTCGCGGGCGCGGTCGAGGTTGTGTCGTTTGAACAGCCGGGAGTCTTCGCGCCGGAACAGTGCGGGCCCGATCCGTCGGCCGAACAGGTAGCCGACCTGGTCTCCGGCGACGGCCGCGGCCGACACGAGTAGGCAGATCAGCCAGAGCGGCTGGCGGAGGTATGTGCCGTCGGCCACGAGCAGCCCGGTGGTGAACAGCAGCGAATCGCCGGGGAGAAAGAACCCGATCAGCAGGCCCGACTCGGCGAACACCACGGTGAGGATGCCGATCAGGCCGAACGTCGAGATCAGGAACTCGGGGTCCAGGTAGTGGGTCACGCGGTCACCGGGTTCTCGTCCGGCTGAAGACCACGAGGAGGGCGGCGAGCCAGGCCGCCCCGAGCAGGTACCCGCCGAGGACGTCGGACGGGTAGTGAACGCCCAGCGCGACCCGGGAGAACCCGATCGCCAGCACCATTCCGACCGCGCCGGCGATCAGCAGGCGCCGCCACCACCCGGCGAGCACCGGGGCGAGCACGAGAACCAGCACTCCGTAGCCGACGATCGCTTCCTGCGCGTGCCCGCTGGGAAAGCTCAAGCCGCCGACGCGCGCGACCGGATCCGGCCACACCGGCCGGACGCGGTCGACGAGTGCTTTCACGCCGACGTTGAGCAGGCCGCTACCGCCGTCCGCGATCACCACGAACAGCGCCGGATAGATCCCCAGCCGACGTACCAGCAGCCAGACCACCAGCCCGGTGCCCATCGCCCAGTAGAACGGGGCCGAGCCGACGAAGCTGAGACCCTTGTTGATCGTCACGAACAGCGGATGGGCGATCGCGACCGCGTGCAGCTCGTCGACGGCCCGGACGTCAAGCGCGAGGAGCGGGCTCCAACGCGCGCGGACGAGCAGGAGGAGCAGTCCGAACGGCACCGCTACCGCGGTGAGGACCGTCGCCGCGACAGCGGCGCGCAATCCCAGCAGGGCGACGGTGTCGGTGCGGGTAGGTGGGTCGGTCAGCAGCACGGACTCGCTTCCGGGCGGTGCGGATGTGGATTCCCAGTCTGGGCCGCCCGACCTGACGACAACCTGACGAGCGCATCGCTCAGACTCGGGTTCCTCAGGCTCGACGCCGCATCGGACCGACGGCTGCTCGATCGGCAGGCCACGCCAGTTCGCGGACATCGCGCGCACGTCAGGTTGCTGTCAGGTTGAGCCCGGGACAGTGGAGGACGTGACCGGTCTTCTCTCTCCGGAATCTCCCATCGTGACGTTCGGACTGCTCGGAACGCGGGTGACCAGGTCGGGCAGGCATTCGGGCGCGGCTCGAACGCGTCCGGCGTGTGTTCGATCGTTAGTGCTCTGGGGACCAGTCTTCCGGTGCCGGCTATCTCCTCGGCCGAGTGAGCTTCCCGCCGGCCCACGCGGAGCGAGGCTGAGCCGGTGGCCACTGTCCGGCGGTAGCCCGGCGGCGCCCCTCCCTGCCAAGCCGCTGGGCTACCGCCCTCTCCAGGGCGCGCGAGATGACGGTGACGATGTCGCGTGGCCGACCCGAGATCCGCGCCGTCGGTGTTCCGGGTTCGAGCGGCGTCTACGCGCCGGACGCGCTCGAACGGCGCTCGACCGAATGCTCGACGCGTTCTGTGGGCGGCCGGTCGGGGCGGCCGGGGGTGCTCCCGGCCGGCCCGAGTCAGCGGCGGCCGCAGGCCTCCGGCGGTTCAGCGGCTCGGTTTCGAGCCGGTCGCCGGACGCCGCCGCTCACCGGGAAAAGGTCAGCCGTCGTTGGTCTCGCCGTCGGACTTGTCGTCCGCGCTGCCGTGATCGTCGTTCGTCTCGGTCTCGGTCTTGGAACCGACGACCGAGAACGACTTGTCCAGCTGGACGTCGACCTGGCTGCCGTCGGGTTTCGTCACCTCGACTTCGTAGGCGTTCCTGCCCTCGTCGCTGGCGTCCGATCCGGTGACCTTGCCGGTTCCGACGAACGTCAGCGCGGCCGCTTCGGCCTTGGCGCGGGCCGGGCCGGTGATCGGCGTGTCCGCCGAGTCGCCGCTGCCGTTGGCCAGCGCGACCCCGCCCGCCGAGAACGCGGCGAGGACGCCACCGGTGGCGACCACGAGGATCCATCGAGTCCGTCGCTTCACTGTGTACTCCTGTTTCGTCGTCTTGCTCTGACGAATCCACAGTGCGGCGGCGAGCCTGACTCCGACCTGAATCAGCCGGGCGGTAGAAGGACCACGAACGCGGCGCCGCCGGGATCGAGTACCACGTCGCCGTTCGCGCCGCGCGCCAGGCGCCGGGCCAGCGGCAGGCCGAGCCCGGCGCCACCGTGACCGCCCTCGCTGAAGCCGGGTTCGAAGACGCGGTCGGCCAGCTCCGGCGGTACACCCGGACCGTCGTCGGAGACCGTGACCGTCACGCTCGTGGCGGTGCGCTCGGCGGTGAGCGTCACGGTGGAGCGGGCGAAGCGCCGGGCGTTGTCGATCAGCGGTGAGAGGATCCGGTCGAGGACGTCGGCGTCGACGCCGGCGGTCAGCGCCGGATCGGGCTCCGGCCGGACGACCAGGCGGACGTCGTGGCCGCGCGCCGTGTCGGCGAGGCCGTGCAGGACCGGCCCGAGCGTGCTGCGGCCCGGGACCGACCGCGCGCGGCCGCGGGCCTCGGTCAGCAGCGTCTCGATCAGCCCGCCCAGCCGACTGATCCCGGCCGCCAGCGACGCGTGGCCGGCCTCCAGTTCGGTGGGGCTGCGGGGGCGGCTGCGCAGGAGGTCGAGTTCGGCGGACATCGCGGCGAGCGGGGTGCGTAGTTCGTGGGAGAGTTCGGCGGTCAGCTGCTGGTCGCTGCGCACCACGGCGGCCTGGCGGGCGAGTAGTTCGTCGAGGATGGTCGCGAGCCGGTCGAGCTCGGCAGGTCGTCGCTGGTCACCGAAGCGGTGCTCGAGGTCGGTCGCGCTCCATTCGGCGGCTTGGCGGGCCATCTGTTCGACCGGCTGCAGGGTGCGGGCGACCATCGCGCGGGAGGTGAGGTAGACCAGCAGGAGGAGGATCCCCGCGACGATCGCCGAGCCGATCAGCGTGACCCGGCGGGCGTCGAGAGAAGCGTCCAGGTCGATCGCGGCGACCACGGTGGCGACCTGAGTACCGTCGATCCGCACGGGTTGGGCGTAGAGACGGGTGAGCGGGTCGTCGTCGGGTGAGGCGAAGCCACCGGTCCGGGCCAGGGACGCGGCCGCATCGTCGAGTTCGTCCTCGTCGGCGGGGCGGTGCAGCACGCGGTCGCCGGCGAAGACCCAGACCCCGCGGTCGATGCCGGAGCCGTCGGCCGGCGCGCGCAGCGACACCTGACCGGTCGCGTCCACCTGCACCAGCGCGGCGACCGCGCCGGTGCGGGTGCGCAGCGTGTCGTCGGCCTGGCTGCCCAGCCGGTTGGCCAGGATCAGGTTGAACGCCGCGGTCAGCAGGATCACCCAGACGGCCGTGACCGCGAGGGCGGCCAGCGAGAGGCCACTACGCAGGCTCTTCGGCGTCAGCCGGCGACGGAGCCAGGCGATGGTCACCATCGTGCGGTGGTCTGCGGCACGCGTCATCATGAAAAGCGGTAGCCGACGCCGCGGACGGTCTCGATCGTGCCCGCGGAACTGATCGCGGCGAGTTTCCGGCGTAGCCGGGTGACGGCCTGATCGATGGAGTTGTCGCTGACGTAGTCGTCGTCGGGCCAGCCGGCCTGGCGGAACTCGCGGCGACGGACCACCGTTCCGGGGGCGGCGAGCAGGCAGCCGAGCAGGCGGTACTCGGTCGGCGTGAGGTCGCTGCGCCCGGTGGGGGAGATCAGCGCGTGCTCGGCCGGGTCGAGGCGCACGTCGTGGGCCGGAGCAGCTCCCGGTTCCGGACGGCGTTTGGCCAGGGCGCGCAGGCGGGCGAGCAGTTCGGCGACGTGGAACGGTTTGGTCAGGTAGTCGTCGCCGCCGGCCGCGAACCCGGTCAGCCGGTCGGAGAGCTCCCCGCGCGCGGTGAGGAACAGCACCGGCGCGGTGAACCCGCGGCCACGGAGGGCCTGGCAGAGGTCCCGCCCGTCGGAGTCGGGCAGGCCGATGTCGAGGACGGCCAGCTCGAACGGATCCAGCCGGGCGACCGTGGCCAGCGCGGACGAGCCGTCGGCGGCGGTGACGACCGTGTAGCCCTCCTCCCGCAGCGCGCGGGCGACGACGTCACGCAACGCGTGGTCGTCCTCCACCACCAAGACCCGCAAATCGGTCATCGGGTCAGTATCGCTGGTCATCGTCGGACGGCCACTCGTTCGGTCCGGTCGACGCGAGTCACCGACAGATAGACGACGGTCGCGACGATCGCGGCCAGGAACAGCAGGCTGGTGAGCAGCGTGCCCAGGCCGGCGCCGCCCTCGGAGCGGTCGCCGGACAGGAAGTCGCCGAGCGAGCCGCCGAGCGGACGGGTGAGCACGTAGGCGATCCAGAACGAGAGCGTCGCGCCGAGCCCGAACCGGTAGGCGACGAACACGACGGCGATCGCGGCCGCGTAGATGAGGACCGCGGCGAGCAGGCCGGTCTGCAGCTGGTCGATCAGCAGGTCGCCGGCGGCGGTGCCGAGCGCGAACGTCACGACGACGACCAGCCAGTAGAACGCCTCCCGCCGGGTGGTGACGATCGAGTGGATCGAGAGCGTGCGCTCGGTGCGGTACCAGACGCCGAAGGTCAGCAGGAGCAGGACGAGGAAGACCCCGGTGCTGATCCAGAGGCTGACGCCGAGGTTGTCGGTCAGGTTGTCGGTGATCAGCGTGCCGACGACGCTGACCAGCGCGACGACGGTCCAGTAGACCGACGGCACATACCGGTCGAGCCGGAACTGGACGACGAGGGCAACTACCAGGAGCACGGCCGTGATCAGGGTGGTCGCGATCAGGCCGACGCCGAGCGTGACGTTGACGTAGTCGGCGGCGCTCTCCCCGATCGTGGTGCACAGGATCTTGATCACCCAGAAGAACGCGGTGATCTCCGGGACCTTGTTGAGCATCTGGCGCGTGGCGGTCGGGCTCGTCATCGGGTCGTCTCTCCAGGTCGGCAGCGTCACTGACGAGAGGAGACTGGCCCGCCCTGTCTGACATTGACCTGACGACGTTCGGGCTGGCGCTATATCGTCTCGCGTAGTACGTTTAACGATATAGCGACGAACGGAGTAGCGATGGTCGACGATCTCGGACGGTGGGCTGAACCGGGCCTGCTGGTCCTGGCCAGCCTGGCCGAGGGGGAGAAGCACGGTTACGCGATCACCGCCGATGTCACCGAGCACGTCGGGGTGACGCTCGGCCCGGGGACGCTCTACGCGGTCCTCGGCCGACTGGAGGAGCGCGGGCTGATCGAAGGGCTACCGGCCGACGGCCGGCGCCGGCCCTACCGGCTGACCGCGGCCGGGGCGGCCGAGCTGTCGGCCCAGGCGACGCGGATGCAGCAGCTGGCGGCGTTGAGCCTGGGCCGCCTCGCGCTCGGGACGGCCACCGCGTGAGCGACCGGGACACGACGCTCGTCCGACTCCTGGTCGCCTGCTACCCGGCCGGCTGGCGTCGTCGCTACGGCGACGAGTACGCCCAACTGCTGACCGACCTGCGCATCCATCGTCGCCCCGCGCTGGTCCTCGACTCACTGCGGGGCGCAGCGCTTGCTCACGGAGGTGTTCTGATGACCGGACGGTCACCGCTCGACCTGGTGGTGTGGGCCACCGGACTGTTCGTCGTGGCCGGCCTGGGTTTCGAGAAGATCGCGGAAGACGTCGCCGGTCACGGTGGACCCCTCTACGCGGTCCTGGGCATCGCCGCCGCGGTGGCCCTGCTCGCGCTGGCCGCCGCCTCGGCCCCGACCGCGATCGCCCTCGTGCGGGGGCGAGACGCCGGGGCGTGGAAATTCGCGGCGGTTCCGGTCGTCGGGGTCTTCTGCTGGCTCAACGTCCTGGCGGCCGCGCGGGTCCTCGCCGCCGGCCACGGGGTGCACTCGGCCGCGAACGTCGGCGCGTTTCTGCTGATCGTCGCCGTCGGAGTGGTCGTGGTGGCGACGACGGCGTGGGCCGCGGTCACGGTGCTGCGCCGGGTCCCGTCCACGGAGCCGGCCTGGCTGCGGACGGCGGCGCTGACGACCGTGGCCGGCGGTATGGCGGCGGCCACCGTCGCGGGCTTGGCCTGGGGGCTCGAGCAGAGCCGGGCTGACGACGGCGGGATCCTGGCGACGCCCTTCCTGCCCAGTTGGGCCGCGGTCGTGCTGGCGCTGGGCACCGCGACCGGGCTGGCGGGCCGGGCCGCGTCACGGCAACTGTCCCGCGCGCGCCGGGCGTGACGCGATGATCGAGGCCGACGCACTGTCCAAGAGTTACCGCCGGAACCGGGCGGTGACGCAGCTGAGCCTCCGGGTCGAGGCCGGCCAGATCTGTGCGCTGCTCGGGCCGAACGGCGCGGGCAAGACCACCACGATGAGGATGCTGGTCGGCCTCACCGAGCCCGACGCGGGCAGTGTCCGCATCGCCGGTTCGCCGGTCCGGCTGGGAGCCGCCGTTCTCGGGCGCGTCGGTGCGCTGATCGACGGGCCGGCCCTCGTGCCGCACCTGAGCGGTATCGCCAACCTGCGACTGCTGTGGGCGGCGTCCCGGCGGGCGTGGCCTCCACCCGCACTGGACGAGGCGGTAGAGCTCGCGGGGCTGGGCCGGGCGATCGACCGGAAGGTCAAGGGATACTCGGCCGGGATGAAGCAGCGGCTCATGCTCGCGCACGCCGTGATGCGTAGCCCGGACGTCTTCGTCCTCGACGAGCCGGCCACCGGACTGGATCCCGCCGAGGTCCGGGCTCTCCGGCAGTACCTGGCCGCTCGATCGGCGGCCGGGGCCGCGGTGCTGATCTCGAGCCACCAACTGGCCGAGGTGCAACTGCTGGCCAGCCACATCGTCGTCGTGGTGGGAGGTCGGCTGGTGATGGCCGGCCCGCTCGACGACCTCCTCGCCGACGGCGACGGTTCGCTGGAGGACGTCTATCTCGCGTTGACCGAGGGATCCGAACATGCTGCGTTTTGAGCTCGTCACTCAGCTGAAACGGCTGCGCACGCTGATCGCGCTGCTGTGCCTGGCCGCGGTGCCGGTCGCGGCCGGCCTGGCCCTGGCCTCGTCGGCGGGCCACCGCAACGGTCGGGAGACCGGCCTGTTCGGGGCATCGCCCTACTCGGCGCTGAACCACACGATGGCCAGTCTCGAGTTCGCCGGGCCACTGCTGCTGCCGATCGTCGTCGGCCTGCTGGCCGCCACGATCGCCTCGGCCGACCGCGATTGGGGCGTTCTCCGCTATCTGTACGTCGCGCCGGTCACCCGGACGCGGCTTCTGCTGGCCAAAGTCGTGACCGTCGAGATCGCGACGGCGACCGCTGTCGGGTCCGTCCTGGCCGCCGGTCTGATCGCCGGATCGGTCATCTACGGCTGGCACCCGTTCCATCGCATCGGTGCGCCGAGTCTCGGCGCCGTCGACACGCTCGTCCGCGTCCTCGTGGCGGTCGGGTACGTCCTGCTGTGCATGTCCGCGATGGCCGCCATCGCGTTCACGCTGGGGCTCCTGCTTCCGCGCGGTGCCGAAGCCCTGGCCGTCGCGATCATCTTCGTCGTCGTCGCCAGTTTTCTGAACGGCCAGGCGAACCTGCACGTGGTCGCCGCGGTTCTGCCGGTGCACTACTGGCAGAGCTGGACCAGGCTGTTCGAGCTCGGACCCACCGGCGGACTGGCGCTGGGCGCGATCGTCCAGTTGGCCACGATCGGCGTCTGCCTCGCGGCCTGCTGGGCGATCCTGGGCCGCCGCGATCCAGCGGCCTGAGGGTATTGGTGCCGCCACCCTGACGGTCAGGTTCTCGTCAGGTCGCGCCCGGCAGGCTGCCGCGCATGTCGATCACGTATCCCGAGGCAATCGTCATCGGCGCGCTCCAGGGCGTCACCGAGCTGTTCCCCGTCTCCAGCCTCGGACACAGCATCCTGGTCCCGGCGATCGTCGGTGGCCGGTGGGCGCGCGATCTGAGCGTGTCGACGCCGGAGTCGCCCTACCTGGCGTTCCTCGTCGGCTTGCACGTGGCGACGGCGCTGGCGTTGCTGCTGTTCTTCTGGCGCGACTGGGTGCGCATCATCGGCGGGTTCTTCTCCTCGATCCGGGATCGCCGGGTCGACTCGTCTGATCAGCGCCTGGCCTGGTTGATCGTCCTGGCCACGATCCCGGTCGGTATCACCGGGTTGCTCCTCGAGCACACGTTCCGGACGGTCCTCGGCAAGCCGGTTCCGGCCGCGATGTTCTTGCTGCTCAACGGCGTCATTCTGTTGATCGGCGAGCGCGTGCGGCGGCGTGCGGCACTCGAGCCGGAGTCCGGCGGTGGAGCTGCGGTCGCGGTCGACCGGCGGCTGTCCCGTGTCGGCTATCGCGAGGGCACGCTGATCGGCTCCGCGCAGATTCTGGCGCTGCTCCCAGGTATCAGCCGGTCCGGTGTGACGATGATCGCCGGCCTGGGCCGGGGCCTCTCGCACACCGACGCGGCCCGGTTCTCGTTTCTGCTGGCGACGCCGGTGATCTTCGCGGCCGGTGTCCTGAAGATTCCGGATCTGTTCGGGCCGCTCGGGAGCGGAATTCACGGCCAGGTGCTGGCCGGGAGCCTCGCGGCCTTCGGCTGCGCGTATCTGGCCGTCCGTTTTCTCACCCGTTATTTCGAGACCCGGACGCTCGTCCCGTTCGGTCTGTACTGCATCGCGGCCGGCGCCGTCGGGCTGGTGCTCGTTGCCTGATACCGCCGGCCGCGGCGCGCTGTCCGCCGGGGAACGCTGATGCGGACGTGGGACGGGAACTGGTTGGGGTCGACGAAAACGCTCGACGTGTACGAGGCCGCGGTCCGCCGCCAGGGTTGGTGGCGGTGGCGAGCGGCTACGGTATGCGGGCGACGGCGCCGTACGCGGAGATTTCTTTGTCCTCGGGCAGGTTCGCGGCGTCGTCGCGGCGCCAGCGGTGGATCAGGGACACGCCCGGCTCGACGAGTTCGAGGCCGTCGAAGAACCGCGCGAACTCTTCGCGGGTGCGGGGCTGGCCCTCGGCGTTGACGGCCGGTTCGAGCAGGCGGCGCTGGTCGGCGTCGTAGTGGTCCCAGCTGTTGTGGCTCATCGCCAGGTAGGAACCGGACGGCAGCGCCTCGATCAGCCGGCGGACCAGCCCGTAGGGGTCCTGGGCGTCCTTGAAGAAGTGCAGGACCGCGATCAGGCTCAGCCCGACCGGCTGGGTCAGGTCGAGGGTCCGGGTCACCTCGTCGCTGCGCAGGATGCTGTCCGGGTCGGACAGATCCGCCTGGAGGTAGGCGGTCTGCCCTTCGGCGCTGCTGATCAGGAGGGCCCGGGCGTGGACGAGGACGAGCGGGTCGTGGTCGACGTACACCACGCGGGCGTCCGGGGCGATGCCTTGCACGACCTCGTGGAGGTTGGGAGACGTCGGGATGCCGGTGCCGACGTCGAGGAACTGCCGGATGCCGGCGGTCGCGAGGTAGGCCGCGGCGCGGTGCATGAACGCCCGGTTCTCCCGGGCCCAGGTTCGCAGGTTCGGCGCGAATCGCAGTGCGGCGTCGGCGGATTCGCGGTCGGCGGCGAAGTTGTCCTTGCCGCCCAGGAGGTAGTCGTAGCGGCGCGCCGCGTGCGGGGTGGAGGTGTCGATGAGGCGTTGCGCGTCGTCGTCCGGCATGGTCCCCTGCTTCTCGCTCGCCCGCCCGTCCATGGCGCGCCCATCGTACTGATCGGTGTTCACCGGCCGGTGGAGGTCCAGCCGCGCAGGACCTGGCCGGCGCGTAGGGGGTGGTCGGCGGTGCATCGGGTCGGGCTCCAGGGGCGCCAGTCGCCCTGCTCGGCCAGATCACCAGATCGGGCCCTCGACGAATGCGGATGGTCTCGTACGGCCATCACTTGGTCGGCGAGCCGGTACCCGGTCGCGGCGAGCCGGGCTGCCCAGCTGACCAGTTCACCGCTGCGACTGACCGATCTGTGCAACTGGGCGCTGAGCGCGCGGGAAGCGATCAGCGCGGCGTGGGCCTGTTCCGCAAGCGCGAGGTAGTGGTGCGGTGGCCCGACCATGCTCGGAGTATGTCGACCGGCCATCCGGGCCGCTGTCCCGCCGGGTCGGCGACACTGAACGGTCTCAGCTGCTACGTCGCTTCTCGTGGTGCCGGTGGTCGCGGAGAATCAACTGAACTGCCCGGGAGCGGACTGCCTCGGACAGTCGTATCCGGTCGTCTTGGATGGCGGCGAGGAGATGCGTGGGGTCGTTGGTGACCAAATCCACTGTGGGCCGCACGCAGTGCGCGATCACCGATCGGTCGTGCGTGAGGACGACCGCGGTTCGAACGGGTGCCTCGACGTGGTTGCGGCGGAGCCACTGACGAAGATCGCCGGCGACCGCGTTGACTTGCTCGGCCCAGGTCCGGCCTCCGCCGTCGACGGCGCTGGCGCGCTCGACGACGTTTCCGTAGCGGTCGTACTTGTCGTACCACCAGTGCTCGCCGTCGACGTGGAGATGGACGTTGCGGAACTTGGCCTCGATGGCCCAGATGCCGTGCGGGCCGACGAGAACGCCGTCGGTCTCGCCGCGGCGGTTGCGGTAGCCGCGCAGCAGAGTCCACTCGTCCGGCAGCGCGCTCAGTGCCGAGGCGACTCGATCCTCACCCAGATTTCCGGCCGCCTGCTGCTGCGCCTGCCGGTTGGCCGAGTGCCACTCATGGTGCGCTCGGACCGTCTGCCCTTCGGCTTGGAGTTCGGCGGCTCGAGCGGCGCGTTCATCGGGGGTCGAGACCGCGAAGACCCGCTTCCACAGGGGCTTCCGCCGTCGGGCGTTGTGCCGGTCCGCGTCCGCCTGACGGCGCACTTCCTCCCACTGGGCGGCTGCGGCTGCGGCTGCTTCCAATCGGATCCGCGTGCGGTCCAGCTGTTCGCCGCCGTGATCGGAGAGAACTTCGACGCGCATACGGGTCCTCACCTCCCGCCATCCGGTGTGGTTGCTCGCCAGGGACCTTGTGTGATCACACGCCCACGTTCGGTTCGAGGTTCATTCATCCGGCCCGTCGAGGCCACGATTCCTGGGGCGAACGTGGCCGAACATCGGGCCGTGATTCTTGGTCTCGCGCACAGGGTGGAAAACGCCGCACGCGCCTAGCCTCGTCGCTGCCGGCCCGGGTGCGGCGCTGCCCCCGACACGCTGCGATGAAGGGACAAACCCGTGACGGCTGCACCGGACACGATCGTTCTGATCCACGGGCTGTGGATGACCCCACTGGCCTGGGAGCACTGGGTGACCCGGTACGAGGCCCGCGGTTTCCGCGTGCTGACGCCCGGTTATCCGGGGATCGGCCAGGGCGAGGAGGGGCTGGCCACACTGAGGTCCGATCCCGACGCCGTGGCCGGCGTCGGCGTCCGCGAGGTGATGGATCACCTGACCGACCTCGTGGGGAACCTGGACTCCGCGCCGATCCTCATGGGCCACTCGTTCGGCGGTACGTTCGCCCAGCTGCTGGTCGGCAACGGCCTCGGCGCGGCCGGAGTCTGCATCGACAGTGCGCCGGTCAAGGGCGTCAACGCGATGCCGCTGTCGGAGATCCGGTCGGTGCTGCCGGTGCTGGACGACCCGGCCAACGTCGGGAAGGCGTCGACCCTCACGCCGAAACAGTTCCACTACGCCTTCACCAACGCGCAGGACGAGGCGGTGTCGCAGCACGCCTACGACCGCTACTCCGCTCCGACGCCGGCCAAGGTGCTGTTCGAGGGCGGCTTCGCGGCCGTGACGCCGCACGCGTCGACGACGTTCGACTTCGCCGACGACGACCGCGCGCCGCTGCTGTTCATCTCCGGCGGAAGCGACCACATCCTGCCTCCGGTCGTCCAGGACCACAACTACCGGAAATGCGCTCGGCATTCGAGCGCCGTCGCCGCGCACACGGTCTTCGCCGGCCGTGACCACTACACCTGCGGTGCGCCCGGCTGGGAGGCCGTCGCGGACCTCGCGCTGGACTGGGCGCTGGACCCGACGGCGGGGGAGCTCGCCCGATGACCGACAGCCACCGCCGGACGCCGTCCTGGCGCGAGATCTACCAGGGCGGCTCCGAAGAGGCCGAGCAGGAGCATTTCCGCGGGCTCGAGGCCGAGTTCGCCGCTCGGCTGGCCACCGCACCGGTGCGGTTCGCGCTGCACCTGCCGAGGTTCGTCAGCGAAGAACTGACGCCGATCGAGGACCGTGCGGTCGAGTGGATGGATCGGGCGTCGGCCGGGCGCGGCGGCGTCTGACGGGATGGCCACCGACTGGCAGAGCTTCGCCGTCATGATCGGAGGGGCCAGCGGCGCCCTGACCGGGCTGCTCTTCGTCGCTGTCTCGCTCAACGCGACCCGGATCGCCGGGCACCGGGGGTTGCGCGCGAGCGCCGTCCAGACCCTCGTGCTGTTCCTCGCGCCGCTGGTCATGGCCGCTGTCCTGCTGGTTCCGGGCCAACCCGGCTGGGTGCTCGGGGCCGAGCTCGTCGCGGCCGGGCTGGGGGCGAGCCTGAGCCTGCTGGTCACGGGGCAGCGCCGGCGCGGGTTGAGCGTCGACGACGAACGGTTGGTCAGCATCTTCGACCGGCGGGACACCAACGTCGTCGTGCTGTTGCTGTTCGTCGTGAGCGGCGTCCTGCTGGTGTGCGGTGTGGACGCGGGCCTCTACCTGCTCCTGCCGGCCTCGCTCGTGGCCTTCCTCAGCGGCGTCCTCAACGCCTGGAACTTCCTGCTTCCCCCGCTGAACCCGCCCACAACAGAGGAGAACCTCAGATGAGGAACCTGACCGGATCGCTCGTGCTCAAAGGGGCCCTGTCCCTGATCATCGGGCTGATAGCGGTGGTGTGGCCGGCCGTCACGATCGAGGCGTTCGTGATCCTCTTCGCCGTCTACGCGTTCATGCTGGCCGGGACGGAGCTGATGCGGGCCTTCGCGTCCCGCGACGCGGGACCGGTGATCGGCCGGATCCTGCTGGCGCTGCTGGACGCGGTGGCCGGCGTCGCCGCCCTGGTCTGGCCCGGCATCACCGCGCTCGCCCTCACGCTGCTGGTCGCGGGATGGGCGTTGGTGGCCGGCGCCGTGGAGTTCGGCCTCGTCTTCGGCGCCGGCCGAACGGCGGGAGAAAGGGCTCTGTGGGGGCTGTCGGGCCTGGTGTCGCTGGCCTTCGGCGTGGTCCTGGTCATCCGACCGGACCTCGGCGCCGTCACCCTGGCCCAGGTGTACGGCCTGTTCAGCATCGTGTCGGGCGTCTCGACGCTCGTGCTGGCCGGCAACGTCGGGACGGTCGCCCGCGAACCAGCCCCGCGCTACTGAGAGCTACCCTCAGCCGACGTGAGCTCCGACGACGCGGTGGCCGCCCTCGCCGCCCGCATGCACGACCGGATCGACCCGCTGCTCGACCAGACCGTCACCGCGCTCCGCGCTCAGGTTCCCGGCTACGGGCCGCACGACGGTCTGACCGACGAGGACGTCCGGGACACCCTGCGCATCTACCTGCTGGACCTGCTCGACGACCTGAGCGGCACCCGGCTCGACAACAGCAGCGCGCTCGACGCGCAGATGCGCCGGCGGGTCGAGCAGGGGATCACGCTGCCCGACCTGCTGCACAGCTACCGCCTGGGCGTCGAGCAACTCTGGCTCACGTTGGCCACGATCGCCCACAAAGACCATGAGGCGACCGACGCCCTGGTGGCCGCCACCCCGATCGTCTTCGAGAGTCTCGACCGCTACTCGCTCCGGGCCAGCCACATCCACCAGGAGGTGGCCCTGCGCCGGGCCCGGCGCGACGAGCAGGTCCGCGCGGCCCTGCTCGACGTCGTTCTCACCCGCGACCCCAGCATCGGCGCCGCGTTCTGGGACGCGGTCGCCCAGCTCGGCGTCCCCCGCGACGGCCGGTTCCTGGCCGTCGAGATCCGCGACACCGGGGACGACCGCACCGAACCTCCGCCCGACATCGAGGCCGGCATCGTGCGGCTGCCCGGGGTCGACGGAGCCTGGTTCCGGGTCGGGCCGCGCTCCCAGACCGCCCTGCTGTCGGTGCGACGCACGACGCCCACCGACACCGACGCCGCCCTGTGGACGACGATCCTCGAGCGGGACCATCTCGTCGCCGGCATCAGCGCCGAGTACCCGTCGATCGCCGGGACACCCCGGGCCTCCGCCCAGGCTCACGTCGCCGCCGCCGCGGTGTCCCGCCGTCGGCGACTCGTCCGCTACGACCGCGATCTGCTGCCGGTGCTGCTGGCCAGCGCACCGAACGCGGCCGACGTCCTCGTCCGGGAGACGATCGGCCCGGTACTCGACCAACCGGCCGACCGCCGTGACGCCCTGCTCGACACGGTGCGCGTCTGGCTGGAGACCGGCCAGTCGCTCGCCGCCAGCGCCCGGCGCCTGCACTGCCATCGCAACACCGTGACGTACCGGCTGAACCGATTCCAACAGCTCACCGGCCGCCAGCTCACCGACAACGTCTGGCTCACGCAGGTCGTGCTGGCCCTCGAGGCCGCTGAGACGCGCTCGCCCGACTGACCGCTGTCCACAGGCCATTGCCAACGCGTCACCGCGTGATCGACAGTGGGTGGCGCGAGATCGCCGACCCGGCCCTCAACCCCGGAGGTTCACCAGCTGATGAGCGCGGAGCGGGAGCGGGTAGCCGGATTCGGACGGCTGGACCTCGGGCTGCGGCAGGCGAGCGACTGGTACCTGTGGGGGCCGTATCTCTCCGAACGCCAGTGGGGCACGGTCCGGGAGGACTACAGCGCCGACGGCCAGGCCTGGACGTACCTGCCGCACGACCACGCCCGCTCCCGCGCCTACCGCTGGGGCGAAGACGGCCTGGCCGGCTTCAGCGACGTCGAGCAGCGGCTCTGTCTCGGGCTGGCCCTGTGGAACGAGCGCGACCCGATCCTCAAGGAGCGGATCTACGGGCTGACCGGCGCGGAAGGCAACCACGGCGAGGACGCCAAGGAGTACTGGTGGTTCCTCGACGCGCTGCCCAGCCACGCCTGGAACCGCTGGCGCTACCACTACCCGCAGGCCGCCTTCCCGTACGAGGACCTGCGCTCGACCAACGCCTCCCGCGGGCGGCACGACCCGGAGTACGAACTGCTCGACACCGGGGTGTTCGACGACGACCGGTACTGGGTCGTCGAGGTCGACTACGCCAAGGCCGACCCCACCGACCTGCTGATGACGATCCGGGTCACGAACGCCGGCCCCGACACCGCCCCGCTGCACGTGCTGCCGCAGCTCTGGTACCGCAACACCTGGTCCTGGCGCGGCCGCGAGCCGGAGGTCCTGGAGGCCGACGGGAACGTCGTCCGCACGACCCACCCCTTCCTCGGCGACCTGGTGTTCGTTCCCGAGGGCGCCCCGGAGCTGCTGTTCTGCGACAACGAGACCAACACCCAGCGCCTCTACGGCACGAAGGGCCCGGACTTCCCCAAGGACGGCATCGGCGACCACGTCATCCACGGCGACGACTCGGTCAACCCGCAGCGCCGGGGTAGCCGCTGCGCGGCCTGGTACAGGTTGTCGGTCCCGGGCGGGGAGACCGTCGAGCTCCGGCTCCGCCTCCGCCCCGCGGAGGCCGCACCCGGAGATTTCGACGACGTCCGGCGCGCCCGCCGAGCCGAGGCCGACGAGTTCCACGCCGAACTGGCCCCCGACACCGCCGACGCCGACGAGGCGGCCGTCCTCCGCCAGGCCGTCGCCGGGCTGTTGTGGAGCAAGCAGTTCTACGCCTACGACGTGGCCCGCTGGCTCGACGGCGACCCGGCCCAGCCGCCGCCACCGCTGGAGCGCCGTGGCGGCCGCAATGCCCGCTGGCGCACGTTCCAGGCGTTCGACATCATGTCGATGCCCGACACCTGGGAGTACCCCTGGTTCGCGGCCTGGGATCTGGCCTTCCAGTGCGTGGCGCTGGCCCACGTCGATCCGGCGTTCGCCAAGTACCAGCTGAGCCTGCTCTGCCGGGAGTGGTTCCAGCACCCCGACGGCGCGCTGCCCGCCTACGAGTGGGACTTCGGCGATGTCAACCCGCCGGTGCAGGCCTGGGCCGTGCTCGAGGTGTTCGCGCTGGACGGCGGCACCGACCTGGACTTCCTCTCCCGGGTCTTCGACAAGCTGCTGGTCAACTTCACCTGGTGGATCAACCGGCAGGACACCGACGGAGACACGCTGTTCGGCGGCGGGTTCATGGGCCTGGACAACATCGGCCCGATCGACCGCTCGCACCTGCCGCCGGGCTGGATCCTCGAGCAGGCCGACAGCACCGGCTGGATGGCCTCCTACGCCGCTGCCATGGCGACGATCGCCGCGGTTCTCGACCGGGCGGCGTCCCGGCCCGCGCTCGACCTCGTCCAGAAGTTCCTCGAGCACTTCGCCCAGATCCGCGAGGCGCTCGACGGCGCTGAACTCTGGGACGAGGAGACGGGCCTGTTCAACGACCGGCTCACGCTCCCCGACGGCCGCTCGACCTGGGTCCAGGTCCGCTCGATGGTGTCGATGATCCCGATGCTGGCCGTGGGCGTCGTCAGCGAGGAGGCGCTCGGGCGGTCCGTCGCGGTCGGCAAGCGGTTCGCCCGCTTCCTGGCCCGGCGCGGGATCGCCGGGCCCGACGATCTCGTCGAGACCGGCCTGCTGCGCGGCGAGGCCGGGCACCGCAGCCTGCTCGTCGGCGTCGTCTCCGTCGATCGCGTGCAGCGGATGCTGCAGATCCTGTTCGACGAGTCGGAGTTCCTGTCCCCGCACGGGCTGCGGTCCCTGTCCGCCCGCCACCGCGACCAGCCGGCCGTGCTGGATTTCGCGGGCATCCGGGCGAACGTCGACTACGAGCCGGCGGAGTCGACGATCGGCATGTTCGGCGGCAACTCGAACTGGCGGGGGCCGGTCTGGTTCCCGGTCAACCACCTGGTCGTCTCCGCGCTGGAGCGCTACTACCGCTTCTACGGCGACGACGTGCGGATCGAGTACCCGACCGGCTCCGGCCACACCGCGACGCTGAACGAGGTCGCCGCCGACCTCCGCGGGCGTCTGGTGGGGACGTTCCTCCGCGGTGCGGACGGGAGCCGGCCGTGCTTCGGCGGCACGACCCGCCTGCAGACCGATCCGCGCTGGCGAGACAACATCCTGTTCCACGAGTACTTCCACGGCGACAACGGCGCCGGCCTCGGCGCGACCCACCAGACCGGCTGGACCGGCCTGGTCGTCGACCTGATCCGGCGCCGCCACGGCGCGGTCACGCCGACCGCCGACGTCGTCCAGCGTCTGATCACCGGCTCATGACCGTCGTCTACGAGATCAACACCGCCGTGTGGCTGACCGAGCTCGGCGGCGTCGGCCTCGGCGAGGTCCCCGCTCAGGTCTGGGACGCGATCGCCGCGCCCGGGATCGACGCGGTGTGGCTGATGGGCGTGTGGGAACGCAGCCCGGCCGGCCGGACGATCGCCCTGCGCAACGAGGACCTGGTGGCGAGCTTCCGGGCCGCGCTTCCCGACCTGCGAGACGACGACGTCTTCGGCTCGCCCTACTGCGTCCGGGACTACGTCGTCGACGACCGCCTCGGCGGCCCCGACGGGCTGGCCGCCGCCCGGCGGGCGCTCGCCGCCCGGGGCGTCAAGCTGATCCTGGACTACGTCCCCAACCACGTCGCCCCCGATCATCGCTGGCTCACCGAGCACCCCGAGTACCTGATGCCCGGCGACGGCATCGTGGTCGGCGATCACGGCTTCGCGCTGGGCCGTGACCCGTTCTTCCCGCCGTGGCCGGACGTCGTCCAGCTCGACGCGTTCTCCCCGGGCCTGCGGTCGGCCGCAGCCGAGACCCTGACCTCGATCGGCGCCCAGTGCGACGGGGTCCGCTGCGACATGGCGATGCTGTTCCTCAACGACGTCTTCGCGCGCACCTGGAACCTCCCGGCTCCGGCCGAGGAGTTCTGGCCGGAGGTCATCGGCCGGGTCCGCGCCGACCATCCGGACATGCTGTTCCTGGCCGAGGCCTACTGGGGTACCGAGCCCGCGCTGCTCGCCCAGGGCTTCGACCACTGCTACGACAAGACGCTCTACGACCATCTGGTGCACGCCGATCCGCGCGCGGTACGCGTCCACCTCGGTAGTGCGGGGACCGGCACCGTTCGCTTCCTGGAGAACCACGACGAACCCCGGGCCGCGGCCGTGCTGCCCGAAGGGCAGGAGCGCGCCGCGGCCATCGCGACCGCGACGCTTCCCGGCGTGACCCTGTGGCACGAGGGTCAGTTCACCGGCCGGCGCGTCCACGTCCCGGTGTTCCTCTCCCGACGTCCGGACGAACCGCCCTCCGAGTCGCTGCGCGGCTTCTACGCCGGCCTGCTCGCCGCGGTCGACCGCCGCGGCGAGTGGCAGCTGCTGGCCTGCGAGGGCTGGCCCGACAATCCCAGCGCCGAGCAACTGCTGGCCTGGAGCTGGACGGCTTCCGACGTGCGTCAGCTGGTCGTCGTCAACTATGCGGACGCCCCGGCGCAGGGCCGCGTCCGGCCGGCGTGGGGTGATCTGGCGGGGACGTCGTGGACGCTGCGGGAGCGGCTGTCGGACACCGAGTACGTCCGAGACGGAGACACGCTCACCAGCGACGGCCTGTACGTCGCGCTCCCGGGCTGGGGCTTCCACTGGCTCACCGTGTCGCGCTGACCGCCTCGACGAACCTCAGTTGGGCGGGTGGCTCCGGGACCAGGCCGCCCGGTCGCCGAGGGCCTGGTGGAGCCGCAGGCCGGCCTCGGCGGCCCCGACACGGCCATCTTCCGGAAGGCCGACGCGGCCTCCCGAGCCGCGCTCGAGAGCGCCGGTCCGGCCACGGTGGCCCTCTACCACCGGCAACTGGCCGCCATCGCGAAGGCCGCGGCCACGCATTAACTCGCCCCGCCGTCGCTCTTCGGCGTCCGGTCACCAACTGCTGGTGTCGACCAGCTGGTTCAATGGCGTCCCGCCGTGGAAGGTACCCATTCCCACCACGCCGTTCAGCGGCATGAACACGCCATGGGCTCCGGCCAGCGGGGTGGCTTGAACGGCGTCCGGGTAGTCCCACCGCCACCACACGTTCAACGTCACCGGGCCGCCGGGGGCGATGGCGGCCGCGAACGGATTGGGGACGCCCCCACCGGCGCCGGCCAGCCAGTTCTGACAGTTGATACACGGGGTGAGCTCGACGAACAGGGCGGCCTGAGCCGGGGCGGCGGGCGGCGAGTAGAGCGCGGCGCCCAGTGGTGCGACCGTCAGAGCCGCCCGTTCGGCATGGCCTCCGACCACCGGGTTCTGGACGAGCCCGGCGGCCATCTGAGAATTCCCGAACACCACGGCGTACTGCTGAGCCGCCGCGGCCGGGACCGGGCCGAGAACCGGCCCCTGCTGCTCGTCGTAGCCGACCACCGGCCCCACGGCGCCGTGACCGTCGATCGGAGTGATCGCGACCGCGGCGCAGCAGGAATCCGAGCCGACCCCGGCTTGCGTGTGCCGGACCGCGCCGAATTGCGCGACGCACTGCTGGGCCAGTTCCTTCGCCAACGAATAGGTGGGCAGATGGGCGTTCGCGGGACTGAGCTGCCGGTAGACGACGGGCATGGAACACCTTCCCGGGATGGTCAGGGGGCTGGGGTGTGGTGCCACTGGGGTGTCGTGGTGGCGGGCGCGAAGGGGCGGGTGAACCAGACGTCGCCGGTGGCGCTCCGGGCGAACAGGACCACCTGGTTCGGGGCGGTCGACGTTACGGCGCCGCCGTCGGTGGCGAGCGGGCCGGAACCCGAAATCTTCTGGTCGATCCAGCGCCAGGACTGCGTCTGAGCGTCCCAGCGGTTGAGCCACACCTGGTTCTGCCCGGTCTGGACGAACAGCAGCAGGTCGTCGCCGGGGCCCGGGAGCGCACCCAGGGCACCGCCGATCGTGGCGCCGGCCGTGGGCGGCCGGCCCTGGAGCTGCCAGTTCCACGAGGTGCCGTTCCAGCGACGCACCCAGACGTTGCCGTCGGAGGCCCGGACGAACTCGTGCGGCAGCCGGTCACCCTGGGCGGTGCCGCCCAGCAACAGTTCCACCCGCGTGCCGGGCGGCGCGCCGAGACCTTCCCAGCGCCACTTGCCGGCGAAGAACGGGTGCCGGAGCGTGCCGTCGGCGCCGATCACGAAGATGTGGGTATTGGCGCCACCCTCGTTCGAGAACACCGAACCGGCGGACGCGATCGTGGTGCTGCCCGGCTGTCCGAGATCTCCCCACCCGGCGGTCCGCCGCTGGTACAGGTGCTCGTCGCGACCGCGGACGAAGACCGAGGCGATGTTGCCCGGCTCGGCCAGCGCACCGACCGGCCCGGCGATCGGAACGCCGTCCGGGCCGCCGAGGTCCGACCACGACCACGACGAGCCGAGGCCCTCGCCGGCCCAGACGTGCTCGCCGGCCAGGACGTAGGCCCGCGCCCGGGAGCCGCCGTCGAGCGCGATGACCCCGACGCCCGCGGTGATCGGCCTGCCGTCCGGGTGCTTGACGTTCGTCCAGGTGCCGGCGCCGCCGTCGGCGGTGAACTGCCAGAGATCGCCGGCGGCACTTCGGACGAAGTACGTGGCCCGGCCTCCGCCGGTGGCCACCGCGCCGAGCGTCTCGGCGAACCTCGTCGTCGGCGCGGGCGACCCGCCGGGGGACCGGGACGGGCCGGGAGTCGCCGTGTCCTCCGACGAGTCCGGCCGCAGCACCAGGAACGCCACCGTGGACAGCACGACCGCGAGCACGACGGCGGCGATCGCGTAGGGCACCCACCGGCGCTTCGGCGGCACGACCGTGGCCGGGACGACGAACGTGACCCGTCCGCTGGACCGCATCGTGTCCTCGGGTGCGGTGTCGGTGTTCGTGGAATAGACCCGGCCGGTGAGGTCGTACTGCCCGGGCGGGGTGCCCGGCGGGATCGCCACCCGGACGAGGAACACGACCGTGCCGTTCTGGCCGGGCACGAGCCGCTGCGGCTGCTCGACGCTGAACCAGGACTTGTCGGCACCCGGCCCGGGGACGGCGTCGAACCGCACGGTGTCGTCGACCACCCCGGTGTTCGTGACCGTGAACGTCGACTCGCCCCGGAGGGTCGCGTCGATCGGGATCTGGGCCGCACCGGCGTCGACGGTCCACGTCGTCGTCACGCTGCGGCCGATCCGGAAGCGTCGAACCAGGACGTCATGAGGACCTCGATCCTGCGACAGAAATGGGTCCGGGCACGCCGGTGGCGACTCTCCGGCCGGGCCATGGTACGGCTGACGATGATCCAACACCATGGCCATCTACCTGGCCTTTCACTTCAGCCACAGTGGACACAATGGGTGTCCTACCCGGACTCGCCGTGCTACAACTCGCTCCGGGCCCGGAGGGGGTGAGGCTGTGACGCCTGCGGACGAAGGACCGATCCGATCGGCGGTGGAGGAGCTCGCGGGCTGGCTCGGCGCCATCTCCGGCAAGCCCGTGCAGGTCCGGACGCCGCCGCCCGCCCCCGAGGAGGACGACGTCACGCTGTGGGCGATCGAGCTCCGGTCCCGGCGCCGGACGGCCGGCACCGGTGAGCGGCATCCGTACCGGTTCGTGATCCGCTGTCTGGTGACCGCCGAGCTCTCGGTGCTGGACCGGATCCTGACCGCGGCCGTCGTCGACGGACGGCCGATCAGCCCGGAGCCGCTCGACCTCGGCGTGTGGGCCGCGCTGGGCACGGTGCCCCGTCCCGGACTGCTCCTCGAGGTCCCCGCCGTCGTCGCCTACCCGCGCCCCGCGGTCCCGCTGGTCCACGACCCGCTGACGTTGCGGACCGCCGACGCCCGGGCGGTGGACGGCACCGTTCTCGGCGCCGGCGATCGTCCGCTCGCCGCCCTGCGGATCGAGGCCGTCGGCTCCGGGCGCAGCACGCACACCGACGCCCGCGGCCGGTTCCGGCTGGCCGGCCTGCCCGCCGACGGCTCGCTACGCATCCGGATCGGCGGTCGCGGCCGGCAGTTCGTCGCGGTCGTGTCGCCCGTCCTCGGCGAGCCGCTGGTCATCCGGTGCCCGATCGGGAACGTCCCGTCCACTTCCGCAGGAGGAGCGCATGCCTAGCTACTTCTCGCCCGGGATCTACGTCGAGGAGGTTGCCGGTGGCGCCCGTCCTATCGGCGCCGTCGGCACCAGCACCGCGGGCTTCGTCGGCGTCGCACCGGATCCCGAGGCCCGGGTCGACGAGGCGGTCGCGATCGGGAGCTGGACCGAGTTCCTCCGGATCTTCGCCTCGATCGACGATGCCCCGAGCACCGTGCTCGCCCGGGCCGTGTTCGGCTTCCTCGACAACGGCGGCTCGCGCTGTTACGTCGTCAACACCGGCGAGTCCGCCGAGCTGGCCGGCACCGGGAATCGTCGCACCGGTCTGCAGCTCCTCGAAGCGGTGGACGAGATCGCGATCGTCGCCGCGCCGGGCCAGTCCGACCCGGCGTCCTACGAGGCGCTGCTGACGCACTGCGAGCAGCTCCGCGACCGGGTGGCGATCCTCGATCCGCCCGAGTCGGCGTCGGACGTCAGCGCGCTCACCCAGGTGGCCCTGATCGGCGAGGAGGAGGCACTGCGTCCGCGGCAGTCCGACTACGGCGCGCTGTACTTCCCGTGGCTCCAGGTTCGCGATCCGCTCACCGGGGAGGTCGTCGCCACGCCCCCCAGCGGGCACCTGGCCGGGATCTGGGCCCGCAACGACGCGACCCGGGGCGTCCACAAGGCACCGGCGAACGAACCGGTGCGCGGTGCCATCGGACTCACCCAGCTGGTGACGCGGGCCGAACAGGACGTCCTCAACCCGGCCGGGGTCAACTGCATCCGCGCCTTCGGTGCGGAAGGCATCCGCGTGTGGGGTGCCCGGACGCTGGCGGCCGAGGCGAGCGAGTGGCGCTACGTCAACGTGCGCCGGCTGTTCAACATGCTGGAGGAGTCGATCGCCGAGGGCACCCGGTGGATGGTGTTCGAGCCGAACGACTCGTCGCTGTGGCGGTCGATCCGCCGCGACATCGTGGCGTTCCTCACCCGCGTCTGGCGGGACGGGGCACTGCTGGGACGCACCCCCGCGGAGGCGTTCTTCGTCCAGTGCGACGAGGAGACCAACCCGCCGGACGTCCGCGATCAAGGGCAGGTGGTCGCGGTGATCGGCGTGGCCGTGGTGAAGCCGGCCGAGTTCGTCGTCTTCCGGCTCAGCCAGTGGGCCGGTGGCGCAGCCACCGAGACGTTGGGGAGCTGACCGATGGACGTCGCCGCGCAGCCGGGGACCTGGGTCGACCCGTACCGGGCCTACCATTTCAAGCTCGTCCTCAACGGGGTCGACAACGGGCACTTCACCGAGGTCTCCGGGCTCGGCGTGCGGGTCGAGCGGATCGCCTACCGGGAGGCCGGCGCGAACAGCGTGGTCCGGGCGATACCGGGCCGGGTGACGTATTCGCCGGTCGTCCTGCGGTACGGGCTGACCAGTTCCGGTGAGCTCTGGGACTGGCTGATGACCGCGGTCACCGGCCGGGTGAACCGGCGGAACGTGTCGATCGCGGTGCTGGATCCGACCGGCGCCGACGAGGTGCTGCGGTGGAACCTGCTGAACGCCTGGCCGCAGGAGTGGCTGGGGGCGCCGCTGGACGCGATGACGCAGGAGCTGGCGGTCGAGACGTTGGTGCTGGCCCACGAGGGGTTGGAGCGGGAGGTCAGCGGTGGCGCGTCGGTTCCGTCCGCGTAGTGCGCTGGCGAGTGGCCTGCGCCGGCTCGGGTCCGCCGCCTACCGGGCCGCGGCCCTCGCCGAGCCGTCGCCGGAGCGGACTTCGGCGGGCGGGCTCCCATCGGGCGGGTCCACGGACGGCGGGGTGCCGGCGCACTGGGCGGAGGTGGTTGCGGCTCGGGCGCCGGGGCTGCTCGCCGGCGTGGGTGTCGGTACCGGTCGCGGCCGGGTCCGTGCCGCGGCGAGGCCCCCGTCGGCCGACGGTGATCCGGTCGCGATACCGGCGCCCGGTGGCGGCGAGGCCCGGCCGGTGCGGCGTCCGCGGGAGGCCGCGGCCCGGCCGGCGTCCGGCGAACCGCGCACGCCGGTCCGTCTGATCGCCGAGGGCGACGGCGCGCGGCGCGCGCTTCCCGATCCGACCGCCTCCCCGACCGTCGACCGGCGATCCGACGCCGCTTACGCCGACGTGACGAAGCCCGGCGCGGAGCACACGGGCGCCGGGCGGCCCGTAGTAAAGCGGCCCGGCGCGGAACAGGCGGCTACGCCGTGGCCCCGCCCGATCGTCACCGGCCGCCCGACCGCGCCTCCGGCCGGCCGACGCCGGCCACCGTCGGACGTCGTCCGGCCGGACGCGCCCGGAACCGCGACCGCGCCGTGGCCGGTACCACCCCCGACCGACCCGATCGCGCCCGGCGTCCCGGCCGATGCCCTCGAAGGCCACTGGCCCGACCTCCCCGACGACTCGGCGCTCTGGACCCCGGCCCCCGACCCCGCCCCGGCCGCTCCCGCCCGCCTCGCGCGGCTGGCCCGGGAACAGGCTCGGCGCTGATGGAACGCGTCGCCTTCCTCATCGACGCCACCGGCGAGCGGATCGACTGCCTGCTCAACCCGGAGACCGTCGAGGTCACCCGGCTGGCCGGGGTACGGCCCCGGAGCGCCGACGGCCTGCTCCTGGTGGGCGCCGACCTGGCCGACGACCCACTGCTGTTCACCGGCGGCGGCCGCACCGAGATCGTCCTCGACCTGCTGTTCGACGTCGACTTCGTCGAGACGCCGATCCGCCCGGACGACGTGCGGACGCTGACCCGTCGGCTGTGGGCGCTGGCCGAGAACTCGGTCCGCGAGCGGGGCCGGGTCCGGCCGCCGCGCGTCCGGCTGGTCTGGGGCAAGAGCTGGAACGTGCCGGGAGTGATCGTCGCGATCGCCGAGCGCTTCGACGCGTTCGCGGTCGGGGGGGCCGCCCGCCGGTCCTGGCTGCGCCTCAAGCTGGTGCGGGTCGCGGAGCCCGAGCGGCCCGCGCCGGTCGGGTTCGAGCAGGGCCTCCGCGCGCCGGGCGTCCCGACCGTGGCGCCGGGCGGTGCGGTGGTCGCGATCGGCGACGGGGCCGCCGTACCCGGCTACTCCGGAGTCCGGCTCGACCAGGCCGCGGCGCAAGCCCTCGGTTCGCCCCTGCGCTGGCGCGAGCTGGCCGACCACAACGGTGTCGCCGACCCGTTCGCGGTGACGCCCGGCACGGCGCTCACCGTCCCGCCCTCTCCGGGAGCGCCCCGATGACCGCCCCGTCCACCGCCAGGCCCGCCGGTCCCGCCGTGCCCGCCGGGCCCGCTGGGCCCGGCGTGTCGGTCGAGCTCGGCGGCCGGCTCCTGGCCGGTCCCGCGCGGATCCTCGCGGTGCGGGTCGCGCAACGGCTCAATCAGCCGTCGCAGTGCGAGCTGACCCTCACCGAGGCCCCGCCGTTCCCGCTCGGGCCGGGCACCGGCCTCGTCCTGCGCATCGAGGGCACGACCACCCCGCTCTTCGACGGCGAGACCACCACGGCCGAGTTCGAGGCCGGTCCGGACGGCGCGGTCCTGGTCCGCCTCCGCGGCTACGACCGCCTTCATCGCCTCCGGCAGCGTCAGCAGCAGCGCGTCCTCCCGCCGTCGACGCCGGCCGCTCTCGCCCGCCTGCTCGCCGAACCGGTCGGCCTGACCGTCGACGCCCCGGCCGACGGCCCGAGCCTGGACGGCCTTCTCCAGCACCGGCAGACCGACCTCGGCCTGCTCCTGCAGGTCTGCGAACGGACCGGCCGGTACCTCACGGTCGACGGGTCCACCCTGCGCGTGATCACGCTGGCCGGTCACGGCATCCCGATCGCGCTGGAGCTCGGGGGCAACCTCGGACAGCTGAGCGTGGAGGAGAACCTCGACGCCCCGCTACCGGGTGACACCGCGCTGGGCTGGAACGCCCAGCGCGCCGAAACCCACGTCGGCACCGCCGAGCCGGCCCGGACCCAGGACCCCGGGAACGTCCGTACCCTGGTCAATCAGCTCGCCGGCACCCCCGAGGAGATCGGCGCGGTCGCCGCGGCCGTCCACGACGTCCGGACCGCGTCCGTCCTGGTGGCGACCGGCGTCGCGGACGGTGACCCGAACCTCCGGGCCGGCGCCCGGGTCACGGTCCGCGGCGCGCCGGTGACCGTCCCCGGCCCGCTGACCCTCACCGAGGTCACCCACACGATCGACGCCCGCGGCTACCTCTGCGCGTTCACCACCCGGCCGCCCGAGCGTCCCGACCGTCCGGAACCCGCGAGCGTCACGCTGGGAGCGGTGACCGACGTCCAGGATCCGGACGGCCTGGTCCGCGTCCGCGTCCGGCTACCGGCCTTCGGCGATCTGGACGCCGGGTGGCTCCCCGTCGTGTGCCCGGGCGCGGGCGGCGGACGGGGGATCGTCGCACTGCCCGACGTGGGCGACACGGTGCTGGTCGTGCTTCCGGGCGGCGAACCGTCCGCCGGCCTGGTCCTCGGCTCGCTGTTCGGATCGCTCCGGCCGCCCGACCCGGGGATCCGGGACGGACGGGTCGCCCGGTGGTCGCTGACGACGGCGACCGGCCAGTCGGTCGTCCTGGACGACGCCGACGGGTCGCTGCGGCTGGACACCGGCGCGGGCAGCTACCTGCAGCTGGGGCCGGACCGATCGATCCTGCACGCCGCGACCGACCTGGTGCTCGAGGCGCCCGGCCACGGGATGACGATCCGGGCCGGCACCGTCGACTTCGAGCACGCCCCCTAGCGACCGAGATCAGCGACCGTCATCAGCCACCGAAGGGCGGTACCACCGTGCAACTGCTGACCCGTGAGTCGGCCGTCCGCTGTGACCACGACGGACGCATAGCGTCGATCGCGTCACAGACCTGGGTGACGGTCGCCGGGGTGCCGGTGCTCGTCGGGGACGATCCGGTGGGCCGGACGATCGACGGCTGCCCGCACGCCGGCCCGACGATCAAACCCTGCGCCCGGACGCTCGAGGTCTCGACCGGCCACAGCGCGCTGGTCCGGGTCGACGGCGCGCCGGTGGTCCTCGACGTGCTGGCCGGCCTGACCGACGGCACGCCGCCGGGTCTCGTCCGCTACACCGTCCGGAAGGTAGGGCAGGCGTTCGTGAGCGCGGACCGATGACGTCCGGATTGCGGTTCCTCGGCGCGGGGTTCGACGGCGGCGGACCGGGCGGGCTCGCGCTGACCTCGGCCGGCCGGCTGGCCACGGTGGACGGCGCCGCCGCCGTCCGGCAGGCGCTCCTGATGCTGCTCTCCACCCGCCCCGGCGAACGGCTGCTGCGCCCGACGTACGGCTGCCGGCTGCCCCGGCTGGTCTTCGCGCCGAACGACGACACCACGGCCGGGCTGGCGATCCATTACGTCCGGGAAGCCGTCGCCGAGTGGGAGCCCCGGGTCGAGGTGCTCGACGTGGACGCCGGCCCGGACCCGGACGCGCCGTCCCGTCTGCTCGTCCGGCTCGACTACCTGATCCGGGAGAGCCGGACCAGAGACGGGCTGACGCTCGGCGTCGAACTGAGGGCGGACGCATGACGCTGCCGATCCCCGACCTCGACGACCGCGACTTCGCGGACCTGGTCCTGGCCGCCCGCGAACGGATCCGGCAGACGCAGGCCGAGTGGACGGACCTGTCGGTGCACGACCCCGGCCTGGCGCTGATCGAGACGTTCGCCTACCTGACCGAGGTGCTGATCTACCGCCTGAACCGACTGCCGGAGAAGGCCTACCTGGCGTTCCTGAACCTGCTCGGGGTCAGCCCCCGCCCGCCCTCGGCGGCCTGGGCCGACGTGGTCTTCACCCGGACCGGGGGCGACGCGTCGGCGGTGCTGAGGATTCCGGCGGGCACCCGGGTCGCCGCCACCCGGGGTACCGACCCGGTGCCGGTGGTGTTCGTGACCACCGCCTCGGCCGAGATCCCGGCCGGTGCGAGGCAGCAGACCGTCCGGATGGTCCACGGCGAGCTGGTCCACGGCGAGCTGCTCGGCGCCGGTACCGGACGACCCGGCCAGGTGCTGCGGACGGCCGCCGCCCCGCTGGTGACCACGGCCGAGCCGATCGACCTGCTGCTGGGCGTCGAGGCCACGCCGGGAAGCGTGGACCTCGGAGCCGCGGCCCGCGAGTTCGACGGCGTCACGTACGAGATCTGGCAACCGGTGACGTCGTTCGCCGACCAGCCGCCCGGGGCGAAGGTGTACGTCGTCGACCGCACGACCGGCACCTTCACGTTCGCTCCGGCCGTCGACCGGGCCGGAGACCCGGCCACGCCGGTGGCCGTCGTGCCGGCCGAGGGACGTCAGATCCGGACCTGGTACCGGACCGGCGGCGGTCCGGCCGGCAACGTGTCCGCCGGTTCGCTCACCGGCCTCCGGGATCCGCTCCCAGGCGTCTCCGTCCGCAACCCAGCACCCGCGCAAGGCGGCCGGGCCGCGGAAACGCTGGAGTCCGCGATACTGCGCGGGCCGTACGAATTCTTCTCGATCGACCGCGCGGTCACCGCCCGCGACTACGAGATCCTGGCGACCGCCCGGTCGTCGGCGATCGCCAGGGCCCGGGCGTTCACCGGAGCCGAGGTCTACACCTACGCCCGGCCGGGCGAGGTCGAGGTGGTCCTGGTCCCGTACGTGCCCGAGGAGTCGCGGCCGGGCGGGCGTCTGCCCGCTGACCTGCTGCGCGCCCACGAGCTGGAGGAGACCCGCCGGCGCACCGAGGCCGAGCTCGACCGGCGGCGCCCGCTGGGCACCGCGTGCCACGCCGGGTGGGCCCGGTACAAGCCGGTCTCGGTGCAGGCCACCGTCGTCGTCCGCCCGGAGGAGGACGCCGACGCGGTGAGCCGGCGCGTGCACGACCGGGTCTACCAGACGCTGAGCCCGCTGCCGACGCCGTTGTCGCCGGACGGCTGGCCGTTCGGCGAGCCGCTGCGGGCCTCGAACGTCTACCGGCTGCTCGAGCAGGCCGAGCCGGGCGTCCGCTACGTCGACGACGTCCGGTTCGTGCTGGAGGAGGCCCCGGACCACGACGTCCGGGCCGTCGCGATCGACGCCTACCAGCCGGGTACCTGGTACGCGGGGAGCGGCGAGGTGCTGTTCCGCTCCGGCAACGCCGGCCTGGGTTGGGAGCCGGTCGGCCGGTTCCCGGGGGAGACGGTCACGCGGATCGTGCCCGCTCCCGGTCCGTTGCGTCCGTCGATCGGCGTCCGGGCCGGGTCGGTCGCGCTGGTCACCCGGCGGACGGACGGTTCCGGGTCCCGGTTGTACGTCACCACCGACCTCGGCGAGACCTGGACGCCCCGCGTCGACCTGGAGCCGGGGATCAACGACGTCGCCTGGCTCGACCGGGACGGCGCGGGCGTGCTGCTGCTCGCCACCGACAGCGGCCTGTTCGAGGTGTCGCTGCTCCCCGGCGCGGTTCCCCAGCAGACGCTGGTCGACCTCTCCGACGCCGACCGCGGCTTCCACTCCGTCCGCGCGTTCGTCTCCGAGCGCGGTCTCCCGGGCGTCGCGGTGGCCTCCCAGGGGCAGTTCGGCGTCCACCTCTCGATCGCCGGGGGCCGCCGCGGGACGTTCGGGCACATCGGACTGTCCAACACGGACGTCCGGACGCTCGCCGTCCAGTACGACGGGGCGGCCACCTGGCTGTTCGCCGGCGTCGCCGAACCGGACCCGGCGCAGCCGGGGACCGGTTGCTACCGGACCCGTCTCTTCGAGACCGACGTCCGCTGGCAGACGTTGTCGTCCGGCTGGACCGGCGGAACCTGCCGCTCGCTCGCCGTCGTCGGCACCACGATCCTGGCCGGGACGCAGAGCGGTGGCGCGTTGCGGCTGGACGCGTCCACGCCGACGCCCGCCTGGCAGGGCGTGGCGGTCACCAGCGGGCTGCCGCTCCGGGACCGGGCCCGGTTCGAGGCGGTGGAGACCGTCGCCGCGAGCTCCGGGCAACTGCTGGCCGGCGGCGCGTCCGGCGTCTACCGGAGCGACACCGGCACCCAGTGGACGGCCAGCGCGAACCAGGCCGACCTGGAGCTGGTCACGGTCCCCGACACCTGGTTGCTCTGCTCCGGCGAGCACCGGATCACGGTGGTGCGCGGCGATGCGACGCCGGGCGATTGAGCGGCTGCTCCCCGCGGCGTACCAGCGCGCCGCGGTGGACGGCAGCGTGCTGGCGGCGCTGCTCGACGTCATGGAGGCACTGCACGAGCCGGACGAAGCACTGATCGACGACGTCGACCGGCTCTTCACGCCGTACCTCACCACCGACGACCTGGTGCCGTTCCTGGCCCGGTGGGTCGCGCTGGATCACCTGGTCGCGAGTTCGGGAGCGCTCGTGCCGCTCGGCCGGCTGCGCAACCTGCTCGCGGAGAGCGCCGCGCTGGCTCGGGTCCGCGGTACCCCGGCCGGCCTGCAGCGTTTCCTCGTCCTGGCGACCGGGGTCGACGGGATCGTCGTGGAGGAGCCGTCGACCCGGGCGTTCCACTTCCGCGTCCGGGTGCCCGGCGCGGCGGTCGGGCAGCTCGCGCTCGTCAACCGGCTGGTGCGCGCGGAGAAGCCGGCCGCGACGACGTGCGAGGTCGTGGTCGACCCGTGAGCCCGCGACAGCGCCTCGGGCTGGCCGCGGCCGGAGTCCTGGTGGTGGTGGCGCTGGCCGTGGCCGGCGTCCAGCGGCCCGGCACCGGCGATCCGGCCGGTCGCCCGGCGTTCGTCTCGTGGCTGGCCCGGACGTTCGGCGGCCTTCCCGACGTGCCGGCGGCCGACGTCACGGCCGGCTGCCCGGCCGCCGGGAACGGCGGCGGCCTGCAGGTCGACGGATCGTGCGAGCTGACCGTGCGCGACCCCGGCACGACGAAGCGCCTGCGGCTGCGCTCCACGGCGCCGCTGCGGGTGTCCGCGCCCGGACCGGACGGCTCGGACCGCCGGATCGAGGCCGACGTCGCCGTGGGGAAGACGGGTGTCGCCGAGACGAGCATCGCGCTGGACGGGCCGGGCGTCGTGATCGTCCGGTGTTCGTGCGTGCTCCGGGTCGGGGGTGGCGATGACTGAGCTGCGCAAGCCGTTCCTGCTGCTGGCCGGGGTGTTCGCCGTGCTCACGGTCGCGCTGGAGACCGGGTCGGCGCTGCTCACCGCGCACGCCGACACGGCCGGCCTGACCACCGCCACGAAGGGGCTTGGCATGGAGACCGGTGGCTTCGAGGACGTCCGAGGTCTGGCGACGCCCTATCTCGCGCTGATCGACGTCATCGTGATCTTCACGCTGGGCCTGTATCTGCTGAGCCTGCTGCTGCCGCGCAGCGCGGTGGGCCGGGCGTCGGGCGCGGTCACCGTCGTCGGGGCGGTGCTGCTCCTGATTCTCGCGATCGGTCTGCTGATCGCGGCCGTCCGCGACCTGATCCTGATGGTCACGCTGTTCGTCGCCGCCCCGTTCGGCACGATCGTGTACCTGATCCGCTGGGGCGCGTTCCCGCTGGACGACGCCGTGCTCCTGCTGCGGTTGCTGATCTTCCTCAAGGTCGTCGTGTTCGCGATGCTGCTGCTCGCGCAGCCGCGGTTCCTGCAGAACAAGGGCCTGGTCGCGTTGCTCGCGACGACCGGCCTGGCGACGCTCGCGGTGACGCTCGTCTACGGCTTCGTGCCGACGATTCTCGTCAGCATCGTCGACGCGGCGGCCGCGGTCGTGATCGCCGCGGTGGCCGCGATCTGGGCGTCGATCCTGGCGCTGGGTTCGCTGCCCGCCGTGGTCGAGGCGATCCGAGCGTCCCGGTCGTCGGTGCGGTAGCGCCGGCTGTCGTCGGCTCGGGGACCGTCGGCCGCTCCGGCGCGGAACGGCCGACCGGCGATCGCCGCTAGCGCGTTCCCAGTACGCGCTCGAGTGCGTCGGTGAGGAACGTGGCGGCGGCCCGTGCGTCCTCCGGGGCGTGGACGTGCCGCGCCGCGATGTACAGGTCGGGGCGGACGAGGAGCACCCCGCCGTCGTTGATCTCGCGCAGGTCCGCCCAGGTGCCGTACGGGTCCTCGATCGCCTGGCCCGGACCGACGACGACCGGCCGGATCGCTACGCCGAGGCTCGCCGACAGCGCCGCGGCCGCGTCCACCCAGGCCTGGCCGCCGATACCGGTCCACAGGCTGAACTCGCCGCCGCCGGCCAGGTCGAGCGTCGAGATCCGGTGCCCGGCGCGGGTCACCCAGGTGTGCGGGAGCTTGGCGCCGGGGTACGTGGTCGGATGCGCGTACAGCTCGGGGTCGCGTGCGTAGTCCGGCATCGGAGTGCCGTCCGGAACGACGGCTGCCGACGCGTAGCGCTGGTTGTGCTCGACGCCGTGCGCGTTGAACTCGAACGACTTGTAGGCGATGGCCTCCCGCAGAGCCGTCCGGATCTTCTCGCCTTCCGGCCCGGGCGCCTCCCGCAGCGCGAGCTGCTGCTCCAGCCGTTCGACGTTGCTGGTGTCGTCCACGTCGAGCGCCGCGATGATCCGGCCGGTGTCGGCGATGCTCTGGTTGGCCCGCTCGACGACCTGCCTGGCGATCGGCGCCCGCTCGGCGTCGTAGGACTCCAGAAGCGACGGTCGGGCGAGCCCGCGGACGACGTGGTGCAGCTTCCAGGCCAGGTTGTACGAGTCCTGAATCGACGTGTTGGAGCCCAGCCCGTTCGTCGGGGGGTGCCGGTGCACGGCGTCCCCGACGCAGAACACGCGCCCGTCGGCCAGCCGGGTGGCGAACTGGTGGTTGACCGTCCAGGGCGAGCTCGACTTGATCCGCATCTCGAAGTCGTCGGTGCCGACGAGCTGGACGGCGAGCCGGCGGATGAAGTCGTCGGTCAGGTCCGGCGGCCCGGCGGCGACCTCGTAGCCCCACATGAGCATCCACTCGGTCCAGGGCTTGATCATCCGCAGGACGCCGAGCCCGACGCCTTCCTTGTCGGCCCCGGGTTGCAGCATCCAATACAGGACCGAGGGCCGGTGGGCCACGAAGCGGGTCAGGTCGGCCTCGATGATGATGTTGAGCGCCCCGGCCACCGCCCCGGGGCCTTCGAAGGGCAGGTCGACGTCGGCGGCGACCTTGCTGCGGGCCCCGTCGGCCCCGACCAGGTAGAGCGACCGGACCGCGTACTCCGCCCCGGTCAGCCGGTCGCGGACCCGCGTCGTGACGCCGTCGGCGTCCTGGACGTGGGAGAGGTACTCGGTGTCGAACCGCACCCGCGCGCCCCGGTCCTGCGCCGCCTGCATGAGCACCGGCTCGGTGATCGTCTGCGGGGCGTCGAGCATCGTGCAGGGGCTGGCCAGCCGGTAGTCGGCGTTGCGACGGATGTCGGTGCCCCACGAGGCCACCCGGCCGAGCTCGGCCCCGGCGAGGCTGGTGCAGAACGTGGTGTTGCCCATGAACTCCCACGGCGTGGCCTCACGCATCAGGCGCTCTTCCAGGCCCATGTCCCGCAGGGCCTCCATCGTGCGCTGGTTGGTGATGTGCGCCCGCGGGGTCTCGGAGAGCCGCCCGTACTTGGTCAGCACCAGAACGCGGGTGCCGTAGGTGGCCAGGAACAGGGCGGCCGCAGCTCCGGCCGGACCGGACCCGATCACCAGCACCTCGGTCTCGACCGTGGGAATGTCCGTCGTCATCAGCTCCGCCTTCGCCGTCGAAGTGCCTGGTGAGGGGCATGTCCGCAGGCCGACCGCTCTGCGGACATCTGTCCGACATCGTTCGCTCAGGCTCGGGTCGGTGTCAATAGGCGAGAAAGCTCGCCGAGTCCGGGTTCGTCGAGGCGAGATCGCCGCCGGGTCCGCGTCAGGTGACGCGGAAGACCGGCCAGCCGATCTCGGTGCGCCAGGCGGCGGGATCCCGCGTGTCGCGCGGGCCGACGAGGTAGACCTCGCGCACGGGCCCGGCCACCGACATCGCGTTCTGCACGACCCAGGTCCCCAGCTCGCCGTACGTGACCTCGACCCCGTCGTGCTCGCCGACGTGGGTCGCGACGGCCAGCTCGGCTGCCGGCAGCGTCACCGGATGCACGCGTCCGACGCGCCGCGGAGCGTTCGTCGGCAGGTACACCAGCGCGCGACCCCGCTCCTGTTCGAACAGCACGTTCTCGTAGTTGCCGCCCGGCGGTCCGGTCACGGCGTCGCCGACGGCGGCCTCCAGCTCGGCCATCGCGCCGGCGAACCAGGCCTCGACGTCACCGCTCTCGACCACGGCCTCCACCGCCGCGACCGTCCGGGCCGGCTCGGCCCGCAGCTCCACCCGGATCGGCGCCGGCTCCGGCTCGAGCAGACGACGCAGTGACACGACCGCGGCCCGGGTGCGGTCGAGGACGTCTTCCAGGCGTTGCAGATGCTCGGCCACCAGGGCCGACCGGACCCCGGGGTCGGGCGTGCGCAGGATCCGCTGCACGTCGCCCAGCGGGACGTCGAGCTCGCGGAGCCGGTGGATGACCTGGGCGATCGGGATCTGGTCGACGCTGTAGTAGCGGTAACCGGTGCCCTGGTCGACGACGGCGGGTTCGAGGAGCGCGGCGTCGTGATAGCGACGCAGGGTCCGCACGCTCAGGTGGGTCAGGCGCGAGAACTCCCCGATGGTCAGCACCCTCGCAGTCTGAACCCTCTCCCGGGGAGAGAGTCCACGGCTTGACTCTCCCGTCCCGTCAGGTCGCACGGTGCACTCATGACACAGCTACCGACCATCGTCAGCGACTTCCTCGCCGCACACATCGCCCGCGACGCCGACACCGCCTCGAAGCTCCTCACCGAGGACGTGGTGGCCGTCGACCAGGGCGAGACCTTCCGCGGCCGCGACCAGGTCCACGCGTTCCTGCGCGACGCCGGCTCCGAGTTCGAATACACCACCGAGCAGATCGGCGCGCACCGCATCGACGACACCCACTCCGTGGCGACCGTCCGGCTGGAGGGCACGTTCCCCGGCGGCGTCGCCGAGCTCGACTACCGATTCACGCTGCGCGACGACCTGATCGCCGAGATCGTCATCGCCAACCATGTCTGACCGGGACCGCGACCGTCTCGACGGTCGGCGCGCGCTGGTCACGGGCGGCTCGAAGGGCTCGGGCAAGGCGGTCGTCGACCGGCTGCGGGAGCTCGGCGCCGACGTGTACGTGACGGCCCGCACGATGCCGCCCGGCTACGAGCGTCCCGATCGGTTCATCGAGGCGGACACGTCGACGGTCGACGGCGCCGACGCGGTGGCCGCTCGAATCGCCTCGGGCGGCGCCCTCGACATCCTGGTGCACGTCGTCGGAGGATCGTCGACGCCACCCGGCGGCTTCGCGGCCATCACCGAAGCGCAGTGGCTCACCGAGTTGAACCTCAATCTCCTGGGAGCCGTGCGACTCGATCGGGCGCTTCTCCCCGCGATGATCGAGTCCGGGTCGGCGACGGTGCTGCACTTCACCTCGATCCAGCGCGAAATGCCTCTGCACGACGCGACCCTGGCGTACGCCGCCGCGAAGGCCGCGCTGCGCACGTACAGCAAGGGACTCGCCAACGAGCTCGCGCCGCGCGGCGTACGGGTCAACGCGATCAGCCCCGGCGGGATCGCGACGGAAGCCTCCGAGAAGTTCGTGGACCGGCTCGCCGACGGCAACGGACTCACCCGCGAGCAAGCCAGGCAGACGATCGGCGATCGTCGGCGCCGAGTACGTCATCGACGGCGGAACCGTCCCGACCGTCTGACCCGGCCCGGCGCGTCCCGGGTCAGCTGAAGACCTCGGGATGTTTCAGCAGCTCGATCCGGGTGCGCCGGATGTGCATCTCGAGCACCCGCTGCGCGATGTCGACGTTCGAATCCCGGACCGCTTCGATCAGCAGCCGGTGCTCGGAGTTGATCGTCCAGCGGTGCTCGGCCCACGCCCGCTGGCTGAAGGCGCGTCGGTAGTGCTGGGTGGTGTCCCACAGCCGCGCGACGATCTGGGCCAGCTGCGGCGCGTCGTGATTCCGATAGGTGGCCCAGTGCAGTTGCCGGTCGAGCACCAGGAACGTCTCGACGTCGTCGGTGGCCTCGATGCGTTCCTGGAGCTCGACCAGCTCGCCGACGTCGGCCGGGGTCGTCGCGCGCATGCTCTCGGCCAGGAGCAGCGGCTCGATGCGCTCGCGGATCTTGTAGTTCAGCTCGCACTCGCGCTGGTCGAGCTGGGTGACCCAGGCGCCACGATTCGACTTCAGCGTGATCAGGCCGCTGGACTCCAGGATGCGCAGCGCCTCGCGGACCGGAAGCCGGCTGGCGTTGAGCTCCTCGGCCAGGTCGTCCTGCCGGATCCGCGCGCCCGGCGGGAGCGTCCCGTCCAGAATGCGTTCGCGCACCTGGTCGGCGATCCGCTGACTCGCGACCGAGGCGCCGACCGACCCCCCGTCGAGCACCGCGGTCACCTCTTTCCCCGATCGAAAGCCTTCCCGTCCGGGTAGGAGACTAGCTCCAGCTGCAGTCCCCACGGCGCGAGGAAGTAGATCCACCGCTGGCCCTCGGAGGGGCCCCGGCTGGCGGTCGGGTCGCCGAACACGGTCAGGCCGCGCCCCCGGAGATCGGCGACGGCCGCGTCGAGGTCGTCGACGTAGAGCGCGACGTGGTGGCCGCCGACGTCGCTGTTGCGCGGCGGCGTCGTGCGCTGGTCACGGGCCTCGTACTCGAAGATCTCGAAGATCGCCCGGCCACCGAGCCGGTAGAAGCGCAGCCGGCGCATCACGGTGTCGTCGGCGACGTTCAGGTGCTCGCTCATCCAGCTGTCCCGGTGCTCGAACGGCCCGAGCTCGTACAGGTACTCGCACCCGAGCACGTCGACGAAGAAGTCGTGGGCCTCGTCGAGGTCGGGAACCGTGAGCCCGATGTGGTCGACGTGGGTCAGGCCAGGGATCGGCGACATCAGCACCTCCTTGTCGATGGATCCATTCATAGCCTACGGTGGCCCGAAAGCCGCCGACGTTCGGCAAATTCAGCTTCGATTGGATCCAATGGAGGTCGCCGATGCCCATCCACCAGGAGCTCACCGCGGCCCACCCCTGGGTGGCGCTGACGGTCACCGACGACGACTGGGACGAGGCCGACCCGGATCTCGTCCGGCGCCTGCTCAGCGAGACGCTGTGGATCCGGGTGTTCGAGGAGTACGTGCTCGAACTGGCCGCCGACGGGCTGGTGCACGGCCCGGCCCATTCGAGCATCGGGCAGGAGGGCGGCGCCGTCGGCTCGATCGCCGGCCTGACGAGCGCGGACATGATCGTCGGCTCGCACCGCGGGCACCATCAGTTCCTCGCCAAGGCGTTCGGCCACGCGCTGCCCCGCGTCACCGGCGCACTCCCACGCGTGACCGGTGAACTGACGACCGTGCTGCGGCGCACGCTCGCGGAGATCTGCGGGCTCGCCGAGGGCTACTGCCGGGGCCGCGGCGGCTCGATGCACCTGCAGTGGCCCGAGGCCGGTGCGATGGGCACGAACGCGATCGTCGGCGGGGGAGTTCCGCAGGCGCTCGGCTACGCGTTCAACCAGCGCCGCTCCGGCACCGATGCGGTCAGCGTCGCCTACTTCGGCGACGGGGCGATCAACATCGGCTCGGTGCTGGAATCGTTCAACCTGGCCGCCGCGTGGAGTCTGCCGGTCTGCTTCTTCGTCGAGAACAACAAGTACGCGGTCTCGACGGACGTCGAGCGCGCGACCGGTGAGGCGCGGGTGTCGGCGCGCGGACCGGGCTTCGGCCTACCGAGCTGGCGCGTCGACGGGATGGATCCACTCGCCGTGCACCTGGCGATGGCCGAGGCGCTCGACCACATGCGCGGCGGAGGCGGGCCGACGCTGATCGAAGCCGAGGTCTACCGGTTCTTCCACCAGAACGGCCCGTTCCCGGGCAGCGCGTTCGGCTACCGCACGAAGGACGAGGAGACCGCCTGGCGGAACCGCGACCCGCTGACCGTGCTCGAACGGCAGGCGCTGCGCCGCGAACTCGTCACCGACGTCGAGCTCAAAGAGGCGCGGGAGGAGATCACGGCCCAGCTGCGGGCGATCGGCGCCGAACTTCTCGAACCGGTGGCCGGCGGGAAGCCGGGCCAGCGCCGGATCCGCCCGGACCGCTGGCCCGACCCCGGCTTCGTCGACGTCGGGATCCGCGGTGACCTCTCCGAGCTGGACGGCAGTCGCTACGAGTTCCAGGGGCGCCTGACCGATCGCCGCTTCATCGACGTCGTCAGCGACGTGATGGCCCGGCGGATGGAGGAGGATCCACGCATCGTCGTCCTCGGGGAGGACGTCGACGGGCTCAAGGGCGGCACCAACGGCGCCACCCGGGCCGCGCTGGAGCGGTTCCCCGAGCGGGTTCTCGGCACCCCGATCAGCGAGAACGCGTTCACCGGAATGGCCGGCGGGATGGCGATGGACGGCCGGTTCCGCCCGGTCGTCGAGTTCATGTACGCGGACTTCATGTGGGTGGCCGCCGACCAGCTGTTCAACCAGGTGGCCAAGGCCCGGCACATGTTCGGTGGCGACCACCCGGTGCCGCTGGTGCTGCGCAGCAAGCTCGCCGCGGGCACCGGCTACGGATCGCAACACTCGATGGACCCGGCCGGGGTACTGACGACCGCCGCCGGGCTGCGGGTCGTCGCGCCGTCGAACCCGTTCGACTACGTGGGCCTGATGAACACGGCGCTGGCCTGCGACGACCCGGTCGTGGTGCTGGAGCACACCGACCTGTACGGCACGGTGGCGCCCGGGCCGGCCGACGACCTCGACTACCGGTTACCGGTCGGGAAGGCCGCGCTGCGGAGCGAGGGCGAGGACGTCACGGTGATCTCGTACCTGTCGATGGTGGGGCGGTGCCTGGAGGCCCTCGAACAGGTCCCCGAGGTGCGGGCCGACGTCGTCGACCTGCGGTGGCTCGACCGGGCGAGCCTGGACTGGGACACGATCGGTGCCAGCGTGCGCAAGACCGGCCGGGTGCTGATCGTCGAACAGGGAGCCTGGGGGACCTCCTACGGTGGGCGGCTCGCCGACGAGATCCAGCGGAAGCTGTTCGACTGGCTCGACGCTCCGGTGGCCCGGGTGACCGGCGGAGAGGCGTCGCCGAGCATCAGCAAGGTGCTCGAGCAGGCGGCGCTGGCCCAGGTGGCGGACGTCGTCGCCGCCCTGCGTGACCTGGCGAAGGAGCTCTGACGAGATGGCCAAGCTGCTGCGCGTCCCCGAGGTCGCGGCCGGCGCGACGGAGGTGATCGTCGCCGACTGGCTCGTCGCCGAGCAGGCGTCCGTCAGTGCGGGCCAGCCGCTGGTGACGATCGAGACCGAGAAGGCGGTCGTCGACGTGCCGGCCGACGCCGACGCGGTCCTGCTCAAGACGCTCGTGGCGTCCGGAGCCTCGGTCGAGGTCGGGGCCCCGATGGCGTTGATCGGTGACGACGCCGAGAAGGACGCCGACGTCGCCGACCTGCTCGCCGGGCTGGGCGTCGGCGCTCCCGCGCCGACCTCCCGCCCGGCCGCCCCCGAGCCCGAGACCGCCCCCGAACCCGCCCCGGAGGCCGTCACCGCGGATGCCGGCGGCCGGGGGCGGATCTTCATCACGCCGCTCGCGCGGCGGATGCTGGCCGACGCCGGCCACGGTCCCGAGGCCGTGTCCGGCACCGGCCCGAACGGCCGCATCCTCCGCCGTGACGTCGCCGAGTTCCTCGACCGGGAGCGGTCCGCCCCCGATCCGGCCCCACCCGCGGAGACCACCGCGGGGCCGGCCGCGACGAACGGGGGATACGAGGAGATTCCGCACACCCGGCTCCGGCGGGCGGTGGCGTCGCGGCTGACCGCCAGCAAGCAGACGATCCCGCACTTCTACGTGAAGCGAACCGCCCGGCTGGACTCGCTGCTGGCCCTGCGCGCGCAGCTCAACGCGGTCTCGTCGCAGAGGATCTCGGTCAACGACCTGCTGATCCTGGCCGTCGGCCGGGCCTACCGGCACGTCCCCGACGCCAACGTCGTCTACACCGAGGACAGCCTCCACCGGTACGCCACCGTCGACGTCTCGGTCGCGATCGCGAGCGAGCGCGGGCTCGTCACCCCGGTGGTGCGAGGGGTCGAGGCCCTCGCGCCCAGTGCCGTCGCCGGCCAGGTCAAGCAGTACGCGGCCGACGCGGACGCCGGACGCCTGCGGCAGCACGACCTCGACGGCGGGGTGATCTCGATCAGCAACCTCGGGATGTACGGCGTCGAGGAGTTCTCGGCGATCATCAACCCGCCCCAGTCGGCGATCCTCGCGGTCGGCGCCGGCGCACCCGGTCCGGCCGTCGTCGACGGGGAGCTCGCCGTGGCGACGCTGCTGCCGCTGGTCCTGAGCGTCGATCACCGCGCGATCGACGGCGCGCTGGCCGCGCAGTGGATGGCCGCCCTGGTCGAGG
The DNA here is from genome assembly GCF_006912135.1 of Cryptosporangium phraense. NCBI lineage: Bacteria > Bacillati > Actinomycetota > Actinomycetes > Cryptosporangiales > Cryptosporangiaceae > Cryptosporangium > Cryptosporangium phraense. The sequence goes on from NZ_VIRS01000013.1 coordinate 98,806, forward strand.
CGATCGAGGAACCGCTCCGGCTACTCACCTGACGCATCTTGTGGTGGCCCTCCGCGCGAAGGGCCACCACAAGACGCTACGGACGGACGGGGGAGGGGTTGTGGCCGGGCAGGACGCCGTGACCGCCGTCCACCGGGAGCGCGACGCCGGTGATGTCGCGGGCCGCGTCGGAGGCCAGGAACACCACGGCCGGGCTGATCGAGGCCGGGTCCAGCAGCCCCCGGCCGGCCAGCACCGACCAGTGGTACGCGTTGCGCTCGCGGTCCTCGGGCATGCCGCCGGTGCCCCCGGCGATGAAGTCGTACGAGCCGGGCCAGTCGTTCATCTTCGTGTCGACGATGCCCGGACATACCGCGTTGCAGCGCACGTTGTGGGGTCCGAGCTCGATCGCCGCGTTTCTCACCAGGCCGATCACGCCGTGTTTGGCCGCGACGTAGTGCCCCATGCCCGCACCGGGCTCGAGGCCGTTCACCGAGGAGGTCACCACGATCGAACCGCTGCCCTGCGCGATCATCGTCGGCGCGACGGCCTTGATCGATCGCCACGCTCCGCTGAGATTGACGTCGATCATGTCGTTCCACTGGTTCTCGGTGAGCTCCCAGAGCGCTCCGAGAGCCCAGATGCCGGCGTTGGCCACCAGGACGTCGAGCCGCCCGAACTCGGCGAGCGCCTGCTGCACGGCGCCGTCGAGATCGGCCTGGGAGCGGACGTCGGCCTCGACGGTCACCACCCGGCGGTCGAGCGCCTCGACCGCCTCGGCGGTCTCCGCCAGGTCCGCGGGACGGCTCAGCGGGTAGGGCGCCAGCTCGAGGTCGTGGCAGACGTCGACGACCACGACGTCGGCACCGGCGGCCGCTAACGCGAGCGCGTGCGCCCGCCCCTGTCCCCGTGCGGCTCCGGTCACCAGGGCCACCTGTCCGGTCAAATCGGTCATCGAGTCCTCCGCATCGTCGCGATGTTCACTCTCACTAACGATCTGACCACAGTGACCCGCTTGACAACAGCCACACTGAACGATTGAGTACCGACTACACATCTGACCCGACGGAGTGTGCAGATGACTTCATCCAGGAAACGCTGATGGACCTCGGGGCCGGGCGCGGCCACCTGAGCTACTCGACCCTCGTGCACGCCGGAGACACCTGGGCCGAGATGGACGCGAGCCTCCGGACCCACGTCCCGGCGGTCAAGGCGGCGGTGAGCCCGGACCAGCCGTTCGCGGTCTCGCTCCGGCTGTCGGCCGCCTCGGTCGGGACCCTGATCGGCGACCCGCGCGAACGCGGCCGGCTCAAGAGCTACCTCGACGCGAACGACCTGTACGTCTACACGGTCAACGCGTTCCCGTACGGCCCGTTCAAGGGCGGGCCGGTGAAGGAGCGCGTGTACGAGCCCGACTGGACCACCGACGACCGCGCGCGCTACACGATGGGCGTCGCCGACATCCTGGCCGAGATCAGCCCGCCGTCCGTCCACCCGAGCATCCAGACCGCTCCGCTGGCCTACCGCCCGAACGTCACCGGCGAGGCCTACGTCGACGCCTGCACCCGCCAGGTGTTACGGGTCGTCGCTCACCTCGTCGGGCTGGAGCGGCGTACCGGACGCCGGGTGACGCTGGCGATCGAGCCCGAACCGCACTGCTATCTCGAGACCACCGACGAGACCGTCACGTACTTCACCGAGCGGCTGTACCCGGCCGCTCCCGAACTGGCGCGGCTCGCCGGGATACCGGTGTCCGAGGCGATCGGCGCACTGCGCAGGCACGTCGGCGTCGTCTTCGACATCGGCCACCAGGCCGTCGGTTTCGAGGACATCCCGGACTCGCTCCGGAAGCTGGTCGCGGCCGGGATCCCGATCTTCAAACTGCAGGCCGCCGCCGCGCTGTGGATCTCCCGGGTGACCGCCGAGGCGGTCGAGGCGGCCCGGGCGTTCACCGACACGATCTACCTCAGCCAGACCGTCGAACGGCGGGACGGCCGCACCACCCGCTATCTCGACCTCGAGGACGCGCTCTACGCCTGGGAGAAAGACCCCGGCGACCGCGAACTGCGGACGCACTTCCACGTGCCGGTCTTCCTCGACGACCTGGGACCGTTCCGCACGACTCGCTTCGCCGTCGAGGAGGCCTTCCGGATGCACCGGGAGACGCCGCTCTCGGAGCACCTGGAGATCGAGACCTACACCTGGGACGTCCTTCCGCCGGGGCTCAAGCACGGCGGAATCGACGACTACGTCCGACGCGAACTCGATTTCGTCCGGGGCCTCGTCCTCGGCGACGGAGCGGTGTGATCCTGAACGCCGCCCTCGGGCGGCCGTTCAGTTTCGATGTACAGTTCACCACCGAACACCAGGTGTTCACGGTTCGTCGACGGGCGGGGAGACTGAGCGGTGATGGACCCGAACGCACGGGGGCTCCTCCGCGCCGCGCGCAAGAACCGGGGGCTGAGCCTGCGCGAGCTCGCCCGCCGGGTCGGCGTGTCCGCGAGCCTGCTCTCCCAGATCGAGAACGGGCACAGCGACCCGTCGGTCTCGACGCTGTACGCCCTGGTGGCCGAACTCGAGTTGTCGCTGGACTCGCTGCTGGAGCCGAGCGAGGCGGCGGCGGATCGCGCCGGCGTCACGGCGGCGACCGCGGCCGCGGCCACCGGCACCGAGGCGGCGGTCGCGGTCGAGGCCACGCCGGACGGCGCGAGCGGGCCGATCATCCGCCCGCGCGAACGCCGGGTCCTGCACATGGACTCCGGCGTGACGTGGGAGCGGCTGACCCGCGGCCCCAGCGACGTCGACGCGTTGCTGGTGACGTACGAGCCGGGCGGTTCGTCGTCGTCCACGGGCAAGCTCATGACGCACAACGACATCGAGTTCGCGTACCTGCTCGAGGGCGAGCTCACCCTGCAGCTCGGGTTCGACACCCACGTGCTGGGGGCCGGGGACTCGCTCGAGTTCGATTCGGCCGAGCCGCACCTGTTCTACAACGCGGGCCCGGTGGCGGCGCGGGGCATCTGGTACGTCCTGCGCAAGGAGACCATCGCGACGCAGCAACCGCTGCGCACCCTCATGGGCGCCGCCGTTCCCGAAGCGCCGACCGCCTTCACCTCCGCGGTGCAGGTCCTGGAGTCGTTCCGGCAGCACTGAACGCGTTCACCCCCGCTTGATCGCCGGCCGCTGACCGCCTCGTACCCACCGCTCGTCGCTCGACCGGTGGCTCCTCGCGCTGCCAGTTTTCACTTCGGAAACAAAGTCGTTCACCACCATTGACAGCATCTCTCGTCCGGTGTTCAGTTTCACCAAACAGAGACCGCAACGGAGCGTTGATCGATGTCTCAGCCGTTGACTTCCAAGCTCGGCTCGGCCACCCCGATTCTGGCCGCCACCGTGCTGCTGTTCCTGGTCAGCCTGGTCTTACAACCCGAGAGCCTGAGCTCGTCGTCGGTGCTGGGCATGCTGCCGTTCGCCGCGGTGGCCGCGATCGTCGCGGTCGGGCAGACGCTCGTGATCCAGCAGGGTGGCATCGACCTCTCGGTGCCGGGCTTCCTCTCGCTGACCGTCGTGCTCGTCACCCACTATCCGGACGGCGACAGCGCCCGCCTGGCGCCCTGGATCCTGGTCGCGTTCGTCGTCTCGGCCGTCGCCGGCCTGGCCAGCGGCCTGCTGGTCAGCCGGGTCGGCGTCACCTCGATCGTCGCCACGCTGGGCATGAACGCGCTGCTGTTCGGCGCGGTGCTGGCGGTCTCGGGCGGCACGCCGACCAGCACGACCGCGGCGCTGCGCGACTTCGCGACGCTCCGGCCGCTCGGCGTCCCGATGACGGTCGTGCTGACCGTCGTCGTGACCGCGGTGGTGGGCGTGATCGTGAAGTACACCGCGGCCGGGCGCCGATTCGAGGCGATCGGCTCCAGCAACCGGGCCGCCCGGGCGCTCGGGCTCCCGGTGAACCGGCACGTGCTCGGCGCCTACGTCGCGGCCGCGGTGCTGTACTGCGCGGCCGGCGTCCTGCTGGCCGGCATCGTCTCGGCCCCCAGCGCGTTCCAGGGCAACTCGTACCTGCTGCCCTCGGTCGCCGCGGTCGTGCTCGGCGGCACCTCGCTGCTCGGCGGCCGCGGCAACGTCGTGGCCAGCGCCGTCGCGGCGCTGTTCCTCAGCCAGCTCTCCCAGGTGCTGCTCACCTCCGGGGTGAACAGCGCCGTCCGCAGCCTGGTCGAAGCGTTCGCGCTCGCGGTAGGCGTCGCCGTCTACAGCGTCGACTGGGGGCGGGTCGTGGCATTCCGACACTCGATGATGAGAAGGGCCCACCCGTGAGACTGAAATTAGCCCCGGTGATCGCCGCCGCTCTCGTGCTCGGCCTCGCCGCCTGTGGCTCGGCCACCGGAGACTCCAAGTCCGACACCGCCGAGGGCAAGCCGCTCAACAGCAGCGTCCCGACCTGGTGCGGCAGCAAGAAGATCACGCTCGCGCTGGCCGACGGCTTCGGCGGCAACGCCTGGCGCCAGGTCACCCGGGCCGAGGCCCAGGACGAGGTGTCGAAGTGCCCGAGCGTCACCTCCTACCTCTACGCGGACGGGCAGGGCAACACGCAGAAGGCGATCTCTGACATCCAGGGCTTCACGGCCAAGGGCGTGGACGCGATGGTCGTCTTCCCCGACGCCGGCAAGGCGATGCTCCCGGCGCTGCGGTCGGCCTACAAGGCCGGCGTCGTCACGGTCCCGTACCGGGTGAGCCCCGGCGGTGAGGCCGGCAAGGACTACGACTACTTCGTCGACACCGACTTCAAAGAAGCTGGCGTCCTCTGGGCGAACTGGCTGGTCAAGGCCCTCCCGAACGGCGGCAACGTCGTCAACCTGGGTGGACCGCCGGCCAACTCGCAGAGCCAGGACGAGTACACCGGCATGATGAGCGTCCTGAAGGACCACCCGAACATCAAGTTCGTCGGCCAGACGCCGTACAACGTGACGAACTGGGACCCGGCCGAGACGCAGAAGGTCGTCACCGCGCTGCTGGCCAAGTACCCGAAGATCGACGCGATCACGACCGACTACGGCAACGCGCTGGCCAGCTCGTTCTCCGCGTTCCAGCAGGCCGGGCGGAAGATCCCGCCGATCGCCACCGAGGACGCCAACCTGCTCGGCTGCGAGTTCCAGAAGGCCAAGAGCGCCGGCTCCGGCTGGGGGCTGTTCACGGTCTCGTCGCAGAACTGGATGTCCCGCCTCGCGGTGGACGTCGCCGTGGCCAAGGCGACCGGCGGCGTGATCCCGACGAACATGACCGCGCCGCAGGAGGCGTTCGAGGACTCGCTCACCGGCCAGCCGAACCAGGTCAAGTGCGACCCGTCGCTGCCCGGTGACGCGTTCCTCTCCAGCAAGCTGACCCCCACTCAGCAGCAGGCTGCTCTGAAGGGCTGAGATGACGACCGCGACCACACAGGTGACCACCGAACCGCTGCGGCTCGCCGGTATCAGCAAGCACTATGCCGGCGTCCGCGCCTTGCAAGGCGTCGACCTGCGGCTGACCTCCGGCGAGGTGCACGCGCTTCTCGGCGAGAACGGCGCGGGCAAGTCGACGCTGATGGGCATCGCGTCGGGCTCGACCGTGCCCGACGAGGGCGGCGAGATCGTCATCGACGGCGAGCCCGTCGCGCAGTACACGCCGGCCGTCGCCACGGCGGCCGGCATCGCGATCGTCCACCAGCACCCGGCGGTGCTGCCGGACCTGACCGTCGCCGAGAACATGCTGATCGCGGTACCGAAGCAGCACCGCCACGGCGAGCGCTGGATGCAGGCGTTGCTCGACCGCGTCGGCTGCACGGCCGACCTCAAGGTCCGCGTCGAGACGCTCGGCGTCGCCGACCGGCAGCTGCTCGAGCTGGCCAAGGCGCTGGCGCTCGAACCGCGGGTCCTCATCCTCGACGAGCCGACCGCCGCGCTCGGCGCCGACGCCGTCGAGGTGCTGTTCGCCGAGGTCAGACGGGCGGCCGAGGTGGGCACGGCGGTCGTCTACATCACCCACCGGCTGGCCGAGGTCCGGCAGCTGGCCGACCGGGTCACGGTGCTGCGGGACGGCACGGTGCAAGGCTCGGAACGGGTCGACGACATCACCGACGACGAGATCCTCCGGATGATCGTCGGGCGCGCGGTCGAGTCGACGTTCCCGCCCAAGCGCGCCTACCGCCCCGACGCGTCACCGGTACTGACGGTGGAGCGGCTGGCCGGCCCGGGCTTCGACGACGTCTCGTTCACCGTGCGGCCGGGCGAGATCGTCGGGCTGGCCGGGATCGTCGGCAACGGGCAGGCCGAGGTGCTGCGCGCGCTGGCCGGCCTGCTGCCGGCTCACGGCACCGCCCGGCTGATCAACAGTGACGTCCCGCTGGGTGACCCGGTCGCGGCCCGCAGAACCGGAGTCGCGTACCTGCCCGCCGACCGGCACGGCGAGGGTCTGCTCATGCGGCTGTCGGTGCGGGAGAACGCCGCGATCGGGGCGCTGCGACGCTTCGTCCGCAACGGCCTGGTCTCCGGCTCGGCCGAGCGGACGGCCGTCGCCGAGCAGAGCCGGGACCTCGACATCCGGACGCCGTCGGCCGAGGCCCCGGTCTCGGCCCTGTCCGGCGGCAACCAGCAGAAGGTCGCGCTGGCCCGCGCCCTGCTCAGCGAGCCCGCGCTGGTGCTGGCCGACGAACCCACCCAGGGCGTCGACGTCGGCGCCCGGGCCGAGATCTACCGGATCCTGCGCGATGTCGCCGAGAGCGGCGTCCCGGTGCTGGTGGTCTCGTCCGACGGCAAGGAGCTCGAGGGGCTCTGCGACCGCGTGCTCGTGCTCTCCCGCGGACACCTGCTCACCGAGCTGACCGGCGACGAGGTCACCGAGGAGCGGATGACCGGCGCGATCGTCACCTCGACGACGCACCGGGTCGAGGAGAGGCCCGGCACCACCAGCCGGATCCCGGCGCCGATCCGGCGGTTCGTGGTCGGCGACTACGGGCCGCCGGTGATCCTCGCGCTGGTCATCGCGCTGCTGGCGCTGTACACCAGCACCCGCAGCGACCGGTACTTCTCCCAGTTCAACATCGCCTCGGTGCTCCTGCTGCTGGCCGCGCTCGGCTTCATCGCGATGGGCCAGCTGGTCGTGGTGATGACCGGCGGCATCGACCTGTCGGTCGGGCCGCTGGCCGGGTTCCTGGTCGTGATCTCGTCGTTCTTCGTCAACGACGGGAAATCGGCCGGGACGATGGTCCTCGGCCTGGTGCTGATGCTGCTGGCCGCGCTGGCGTCGGGGCTGGTCGCGGGCGTGCTGGTGCGGTTCGCCGGGTTCACGCCGGTGGCCGCCACACTGGCGCTGTACATCGCGCTGCAGGGGTTCTCGCTGCTGCTGCGCCCGTTCCAAGGCGGCTACATCAGCGGTTCGGTGTCCGACGCGCTCGGCCAGGGGCTCGGCCCGATCCCGGTGACGTTCCTGGCGCTGGTCGTCGTCGCCGTGGCGCTCGAGTTCGCGCTGCGGCGGACCCGCTGGGGGCTGCACCTGCGGGCCACCGGGTCGAACGAGGAGTCCGCTCACCGGCTCGGCATCCGGGTGACCCGGACCGTCGTCCTCGCCTACGTCGTCTCGGGCGCGCTGACGTTCTTCGGCGCGATCCTGCTGATGGCCCAGATCGGCGTCGGCGACCCGGCCCAGGGCGTCAACTACACGTTGACCAGCGTGACCGCCGTCGTGCTGGGCGGCGCCAGCCTGCTGGGCGGGCGGGGATCGTTCGTCGGCGCGTTGCTCGGCGCGGCGCTGATCCAGCAGATACTCAACGCGACGATCTTCCTCGACCTCAGTCAGTCCTGGCAGTACTTCTTCCAGGGCCTGCTGGTGCTGGCCGCCGCCGCGGTCTACAGCCAGGCCGGTCGTCCGGCCCGCCGTCGCAGCCGCGCCGCCGGGAACTCGGCGGCCGGTGGAGGCCTGTCCGCCGCTCCTGAAGGGCTACAACCATGAAAGCTGCGGTGTTCCACGCCGCCCGCGACATCCGGGTCGAAGACGTCCCGGAGCCGGTCACGCACGCCCCCGACGAGGTGCTCGTCGAGGTCGCCTGGTGCGGCATCTGCGGCACGGACCTGCACGAATACACCGACGGGCCGATCGTCACGCCGGTGGCGCCGCACCCGCTGACCGGCGCGACCCTGCCCCAGGTGCTCGGCCACGAGTTCTCCGCGCGGGTGGTGGAGGCCGGGCCAGAGGTGACCGACGTCGCCGTCGGCGACCGGGTCGCGATCATGCCGGCGATCGTCTGCAACCGGTGCCGGATGTGCCGCCGGGGGATGGGCCACCTCTGCGAGCGGTTCGCCTGCACCGGGCTGTCGGCCGAGACCGGAGGCCTGTCCCGCTTCGCGGTCCTGAAGGAGTACCAGGTCGCGAAGCTCCCGGATGCTCTGTCGGACGAGGCCGGCGCGCTGATCGAGCCCGCCGCGGTGGCGGCCTACGGCGTCGACCGGGCGGGCGTCGACGGTGGGGACATCGTGCTGGTCACCGGGGCCGGGCCGGTCGGCGGGCTCTCGGCCCTGTACGCGAACGCGGTCGGCGCCGGGCTGGTCATCATCGCCGAGCCCAACCCCAACCGGGCCAAGCTCGCCCGCGGCCTCGACGTCGGCCCGGTCCTCGACCCCACCGCGTCGACGTTCGCCGAGGAGCTGGCCGACCTGACCGACGGCGCCGGCGTCGACGTGGGCGTCGAGTGCTCCGGCACCACCCCCGGCCTCGGCACCCAGATCACCGCGGTGCGCCGGGCCGGGCGGGTCGTCCAGACCGGCCTGCACACCAAGCCCGCGACGCTCGACGCGATGGCGCTGGCCGAGAAGGACCTGTCGCTGTTCGGCAGCTGGTGCTACCGGCTCACCGACTGGCCGCGGATCATCCGCCTGGCCGCGACCGGCCGCTACCCGGTCGAGAAGGTCCTCACCAACCGGATCTCGCTCGACGCGGTCGTCCCGCAGGGCTTCGACGCGCTCGTCGACCCGCTCTCCCAGGACCTGAAGGTGCTGGTGCGTCCATGACGATCCACCGCGATCTGCACCACGTCGGCATCACGGTCCGCGACCTCGACGAGAGCCTGGCCTGGTACGAGCACGTCTTCGGCCTCCGGCCGGCGTTCGTCTACTTCACCGACCCCAACGGGGTGACCCTCGAACTGTTCCAGGAGAACCGGCATGGCTGACCGCAGAGCGCTGATCATCGGGGCCACCGGTATCACCGGAGGCAACACCGCGGCCCGGCTGCTGGCCTCCGGGTGGGAGGTGCTCGGCGTCTCCCGGAGCACGCCGGTCGGGATCCCGCACGTCCGGGCCGACGTTCTCGATGCGGACGCCACTCGCGCAGCGCTGAGCGGCCTCGGTGCCACTCACGTGTTCTTCTGCACCTGGTCGCGGCAACCCACCGAGGCCGAGAACATCGACGTGAACGGCGCGATGCTGCGTAACGTCCTCGGGGCCGTCGGCGCGGTGGAGCACGTCGCGCTGGTGACCGGGCTCAAGCACTACCTCGGCCCGTTCGAGGCCTACGCGCAGAACCCGGCCAAGCCCCCCTACCGGGAGAGCCAGGGCCGCCTGGAACACCCGAACTTCTACTACGAGCAGGAAGACATCCTGTTCGAGGCGGCCGCCCGGCAGGGGTACTCCTGGTCGGTGCACCGTCCGCACACGGTAATCGGCTACGCGCTCGGCAACGCGATGAACATGGGCGTCACGCTCGCGGTGTACGGGACGATCTGCCGCCTGACCGGGCGTCCGTTCGTGTTCCCGGGCTCGGTCGAGCAGTACACCGGCACCACCGACCTCACCGACGCCCGGCTGCTCGCCGCCCAGCTCGAATGGGCCGCGACCGCACCGGCCGCCCGCAACGAGGCGTTCAACATCGTCAACGGCGACACGTTCGCCTGGCGCGAGATGTGGCCGACCGTCGCGGCCGGCCTGGGCGTGACCCCGGCCGAGTACCCCGGGCACCCGACGCCACTGGTCGACCAGATGGCCGACGCGGGACCGGTCTGGAAGCAGATCGCCGACGACCACGGCCTGGTCGAGTCCGACGTCACCCGGCTGGCGCCCTGGTGGCACACCGACGGCGACCTCGGTCGCACGGTCGAGACCCACGCCGACATGGCCAAGAGCCGGGCCGCCGGGTTCACCGCCGCGCAGGACAGCCACCGCTCGTTCCTCGACCTCTTCGACCGCCTTCGGGCCGAGGCCGTGATCCCCCCGCTGGAGGCCTGAATGAAAGCCGTGCAGTTCACCGGCGTCGGCGACCTCGGTCTGTTCGACTTACCCACACCGACGCCCGGCGACGACGAGGTGCTGATCGCCCTGCGGGCGGTCGGGATCTGCCACTCGGACTTCGAGCTGCTCGACGGGCGCTACATCATCCCGTTCGAATACCCGCTGATCCCGGGCCACGAGTGGTCCGGCGTGATCGCCGGGGTCGGGCGGGACGTCCGCGGGTTCGCGGCCGGCGACCGGGTGCTCGGCGAGTGCGTGATCGGCGACGACCACTTCGGCTTCAGCATCTCCGGGGCCGCGGCCGAGTACTTCCTGGCCCGTCCGGAGTGGCTGCACCGGGTGCCGGACGAGCTGACCGACACCCAGGCCGCGCTGGTCGAGCCGTTCAGCTGCGCGTACTACGCGGCGATGAAGGCCGGCAACGTCAACGGCAGCGACACCGCGGTGGTGTTCGGGGCCGGGCCGATCGGGCTGGGCTGCGTCGCCGTGGCCGCGACGCTCGGCGCGCGGGTGATCGCGGCCGAGCCCTCGGCCGAGCGGGGAGCGCTGGCCCGGCAGCTGGGGGCCGACGAGGTCGTGGACCCGACGTCCCCGGACTTCCTCGACCGGGTCGCGTCGCTGACCGACGGCCGGGGTGCGTCGGTGGTGATGGAGGCGTCCGGCAAGCCCGCGGCGATGGCCGCCGCCCTGGAGGTCGCCGGGTTCGACGCCCGGCTGGTCAACATCGGCATCGACGTCGGCGGCAGCGCGCCGGCGAAGCTCGGGCTGATCCAGTCCAAGCGGCTGCGGATCCAGGGCACGATCGGATCGCCCGGCGTCTGGCCGGAGACCCTGCGATTCCTGGCCCGGACCGGGCTCGACCTGTCGGCGATGGTCACCGAGACGTTCGGGCTGGCCGACGCGCCCAAGGCCTACGAGGCCGCACCGCGCAACATCAAGGTGCACATCACCGGGGCGTCCTCGTGAAGGCGCTGGTCCTGCACGCGGCCGGCGACGCCCGGCTCGAGGAGCGGCCCGAGCCACCGGCCCCGCGCTCCGACGAGGTGACGCTGCGGATCGTCCGGGCCGGTCTGTGCGGCACCGACGGCAGCGAGTTCGCCGCCGGTCCGATCATGACGCCGCTGGAGAAGCCGCACCCGGCCACCGGCGTGCACGGGCCGGTGGTGCTCGGGCACGAGTTCATCGGCGAGGTGGTGACCGCCGGCACCGATTCGCCGTTCGCGGTCGGCGACCGCGTCGCCGCCGGCGCCGGGGTCTGGTGCGGGGACTGCCGGTGGTGCCAGGACGGGCGCCCCAACCTCTGCGCCCGCTACTGGACGTTCGGGCTGTCGACCGACGGCGGGCTGACCGAGCGGGTCACGGTGCCGTCGCGGATGCTGCACCCGATCGCCGACCACGTCAGCGACGACAACGCGGCGCTGGCCCAGCCGCTGGCCGTCGGGTTGCACGGCGTATCCCGGAGCCGGATCCGGTCCGGGGACCTCGTCGTCGTCAACGGTGCCGGAGCGATCGGGTCGTTCCTGATCGCCGGGGCGGTCGCGGCCGGTGCCGCGGCGGTGCTCGCGGTCGACGTCGACCCCGACCGGCTGGCCACCGCGGTCCAGCTGGGCGCGACCCACACCGCCCACGCCGACGACGCCGACGACGCCGTGCGGGAGCTGTCCGGCGGCGACCTGGCCGACGTGACGATCGAGGCCAGCGGCGTGGCGACCGGGATGGCGACCGTTCAATCCCTGACCCGCCGGGGTGGAACGGTGCTGCTCGTCGGGTTACCCAAGAAGCCGGTCACCTTCCCGGCCGTCGACCTGATCCTGCGCGAGATCGACGTGGCCACGACCGTGGCGCACGTGTGTGACGAGAACCTGCCGGCCGCGCTGGACCTGCTGGCCTCGCGCGATCTGGCGAGCCTGCTGGTGGAGAAGGTCGTCGGGCTGGACGACGCGATCGAGGGCGCACTCGCCCCGCTCTCCCGGGGCGAGGCCCGCGGCAAGCTGCTGGTGGCGCCGTGAGCACGTTCGTCGCAGTGTGCGGGTCGGGACGGATGGGAGCGCAGCTCGCCCGGCGGATCGCCGGGGGCGGGTTCCCGCTCACGGTCTGGAACCGCACGGCGAGCACCGCCGAGGCGCTCGCCGCCGAGCTCGGGATCGACGCGGCCGCGAAGCCGCCGGCCGCGGACCTGGTGATCGTGATGGTCACCGACGGCAACGCGCTGCACGCGGTGCTCGACGATCTGCTGCCGGTGCTGGCGCCGGGTGCGCTCGTCGTGGACTGCTCGACCAGCGGGGTCCTGGCGACCCGGCGGGCGGCCCGGCGCTGCGCCGACGTCGGCGTGGCCTTCGTCGACTGTCCGGTCAGCGGCAGCACGGCCGTCGCCGGTCGCGGCGAGCTCGGCCTGATGGCCGGCGGGTCGGTCACCGACGTCGAACGGGCCACCCCGGTCCTGCGGACGTTCGGCCGGACGCTGGTCCACGTCGGACCGGTCGGGGCCGGCGCGGCGGCGAAAGTCGCCGTGAACGGACTGCTGCACACGTTCAACACCGCGCTGGCCGAGGTGCTCGTCGCGGCCGAGCGGCAGGGCGTCGACCGGACCGCGCTCTACGAGGTGCTGGCCGGCAGCGTGCTGTGGAACACCTACCTGAGCTACAAGCGCGACGCCTACCTGAGCCCGTCCGAGGAGGTCGCGTTCGACCTGGCGACGGCGGCCAAGGATCTCGGGCTGGCCGTCGACGCCGCGGCCGGGCTCCCGGGCTCGGTGACCGGCCGCGCGCACGAGATCCACCGCGACGCCGTGGCCGCCGGATACGGCGACCGCGACATCGCCGCGCTGGCCGGCTGGTTCGCCGGCGCTTCAACGGAGAGGAACTGACGTGGGCATTCACACCTACGGGACCAACGCGGTCGACTGGGAGCAGCGGATCGACTACGACCGGCTGCGCGACGCGCGGCTGGCCAAGCTGCGGGCCCAGCTGGAACAGTCCTCGCTCGGAGCCGTGCTGGCGTTCGACTTCACCAACATCCGGTACATGACCTCGACGCACATCGGTACCTGGGCGGTGGACAAGCTCATCCGCTTCTCCCTGCTGGTGCGCGGCGGCGAGCCGATCATCTGGGACTTCGGGTCGGCGGCCCGGCACCACCAGCTCTACAACCCCTGGCTGTCGGCGTCGTCCGAGGACCCGCACGCGCCGCACCACGACGCGTCGACCGGACGCGCGCGGGCCGGCATCTCCACCCTGCGAGGGGCGTTCCATCCCGACACCGGCGTGGCCGACGAGGTGGCCCGCAAGATCAGGACCGAGCTCGAGGCGGCCGGGTTGCTCGGCGAGCCGCTCGGCGTCGACGTCATCGAGCTGCCGATCCTGTTCGCCCTGCAGCGGGCCGGCATCCAGGTCGTCGACGGCCAGCAGGTGTTCATGGAGGCCCGCCGGATCAAGACCCGGGACGAGATCAGCCTGCTCACCCAGGCCGCGTCCATGGTGGACGCCGCCTACGACCGGCTCTACGAGTTCCTCCGCCCCGGCGTGAAGGAGAACGAGTGCGTCGGCCTGGTCAGCAAGACGCTCTACGACCTCGGGTCGGAGTTCGTCGAAGGGGTCAACGCGATCTCCGGCGAGCGGTGCGCTCCGCACCCGCACGTCTATTCCGACCGCATCGTGCGCCCGGGCGACCCGGCGTTCTTCGACATCCTGCACAGCTTCAACGGCTACCGGACCTGCTACTACCGCACGTTCGCGGTCGGCTCGGCCAGCCCGGCGCTGCGTGACGCCTACGTGCGCTGCCGGGAGTACATGGACAACGCGATCTCGCTGGTGCGACCGGGCGCGACGACCGCGGACATCGTGTCGGTGTGGCCGACCGCGCCGGAGTTCGGGTTCGCCGACGAGGAGGCCGCGTTCGCGCTGCAGTACGGGCACGGCGTCGGGCTCTCGATCTGGGAGAAGCCGATCTTCTCCCGGCTGGTCTCGCTCGACCACCCGGAGGTGCTGGAGGAGGGGATGGTCTTCGCGCTGGAGACCTACTGGCCGGCCTCCGACGGCTGGTCGGCGGCGCGGATCGAGGAGGAACTGGTGGTCACGGCCGACGGCTGTGAGGTCATCACGAAGTTCCCGGCCGAGGACCTGCTGGTGGCCGGCCAGCGGTACTTCGCGGTCGACGGTCCGCTGCCCACGACCCGGGAGTCGCAGTCGCACCTGAACACGAAGGCCGGCACGGCGGGACGCTGACCGGACCGCGGTCCGCGAGCCCACCGGGACGGTCCCGGTGGACTCGCGGCCGCCGCTATCCGGGGGGCGAGATCAACCCGCCGGCGAAGAACAGGAAATAGAGCGTGCCGACGAACGCGGCCATGATCGCACCACCGACCACTCTGCCGCCGATCCGCCCGTGCGTGCCGGCCCAGATCGCCAGGCCGGCCACCGCGAACGCACCGAGCACGATCTCCTGCAGCACGATGTGGGTCGTCGACATCCCCGCCGCGTCGGCGAAGCGGGCCAGCAGAATCATCTCGACGAGTTGAATCGGCACGGTGAGCAGCGCGAAGTTGCCCAGCGGCCGTGGGTCGTAGCCCTTGAGCTGCACGATCGTCGTGGCCAGGAACTGCAGGCCGTACATTGCGGTGATCGCCGAGAACAGCAGCTGCAGCCGGACCGGCGGACCCTCGGCTCCCAGCGGAGCGGCGACGATCAGGTGGGCCGCCATGAACAACAGCGTGACGGCACCGAGAAGACTGGCGGAGACGGCGACCGCCTTGGTCGCGGTCTCGGAGTCCTGATCCACTCCCAGGTTGGCCAGGCCGTTGCCCCACAGCGCGAAGGCCAGCCCGACCATGCCGAGCGTGACCGGTGCGAGTCCCATCAGATGAAGATGTCGAGGGGGAGGACCGCGGTGACGACGAAGTTCGGCACGTCGACCATCTCGGAGATCTTCAGGTCGACCGCTACCGAGCAGATGGTGTAGGCCTGCTGCTCGTCGTATCCCCACTCGTCGACGAGGTACGCGATCATCTGGTGCAGCGCGTTGGCCGCGGCGAGGCTGGTGTCCTCGGGCTCGTTCGTGCCGTCGGCCCGGATCGGAAGGCCGGTCGTGGCGTAGAAGCGTTTCGGTGCCTGCCAGGCCGGCTCCATGATGAAGCCGTCCCGGAAGAACTGCAGGCCCTGCACCCCGCGCCGCTCGGCCTCGCCCTTGCGCAGGTGCAACTCGGCGGTGAACGTCGCGGCGACCTCGATCGCGGTGCCGCAGACCTCGCCGTCGCCCTGCGCGAAGTGGGCGTCGGCGACCGAGAACAGCGCGCCCTCGGTCGCGACCGGGATCAGCATCGTGGTGCCGGCGGTGAGCTGCTTGATGTCGATGTTGCCGGCGATCTCGCGGGGCGGGATCGTGCGCAGGGCCTCGTCGGCGATGGCCGGATCGGCGGGGACGGCACCGCGTGGCTGCGGACCGTTGACCGCACCGCCGCGAGACAGCAGTTCCGCCTCCCGGCGCAGGTAGGCCTCGCGCAGGGACGTCGAGGGGGCCACTCCGATCGACCCCATGAACGGCGCTCCCGGGATGCGGACGCCGGGGATCTGCTGGCTGGTGGCCCAGTTGTCGGCGATGTCCCACTTGGTGATGTGCGGCGCCTGGTACGTGTCGCGCAGGAACCCGAAGCCGGGAACCTGGACCGTGTAGCCCCACCGATCGCACCGGGTTTCGCCGATCCGGACCTCGAGCAGGTCGCCGGGCTCGGCGTCACGGACGTAGACGGGGCCGGTGTGGGGATGGACGAGGTCGGTCGTCGCTCGGCCGACGTCGTCGTTGGTGGTGTCTTTGTCGAACTGGGAGTCCCAGGCGTCGCGCGCCTCCAGGACGACCGTGTCCCCGGGGTCGATCGTGAGGATCGGCGGGATGCCCTCGTGCCAGCGGTTGTGCCCGGTGTGGGGCTCCTCCGCGAGGGTCTTCTTCTTGTCGATCTTGACGTAGTGCGTTGTGCCAGCCATGAGAACAGACAACTCTGCGGCGAGCGGCCGGGACAGGCATTTCGCGCTCGTCGCCCGGCGATACGCGCACCGCGGAAAGCGAGTTACACGGAGTACATCCGCGCCCAATACGGCGGCAATGAGCTGCGACGACTCTCAGCCCAGGATCCGGATGCGGAGGATACGACATGGCACTCGGGAAACTCTCGGAGCAGATACTCGAGCGCCTGCCTCGCCCGGTGTGGGTGGTCGACGGCGGTGGCGAGATCGCCTTCGCCAACCTGGCCGCCGCGGCGGAGCTCGGGTGGTCGGACCCGCATGCGCTCAACGGCCTGCCCAGCCACGAGACCGCACATCATCGGCACCCCGACGGCTCGGACTATGCCCGCGACGACTGCCGGGTGTTGCGCCACGGAACCCCGTTCCCGTACACCCCGGCCGCCGACGAGTGGTTCATCCGCCGCGATGGCAGCATGTTCCCGATCGCCTGGTCGTGCACGCCGATCGACCTACCCGGAGGCCCGGGGACGATCGTCGCCTTCGACGACGTCAGCGAGCGCCGCGAACGGGTCCGCGCGCATCGCGGTGCGCTGTGGGAGGTCGTCCGAGCCGAGCTGCCCAATCCGCGGGCGACGCCCGACCGGGACGCGTTGATGGGACGGATCCGTCGCTTCGTCGCGGAGAACGCTACCGATCCCGACTTGGACCCCGCGGTCGTTGCCCGGGTCCACCACGTCTCGCTGCGACTGCTGCAGGCGCTGTTCGCCGAGACGGGCTCCTCGCCGGCGCGCTTCATCCGCGATCAGCGTCTGCTCGAGGCGCGCCGACTACTCGACGCCGGGGAGTCGATAGCCCGCGCCGGGGCGCTGAGCGGCTTCCCGGACCCGGGAACGTTCACCCGGGCCTTCCGACGGCGATTCGGTTGCACCCCGTCGGCCTTCCTGAACGGCTATCGAGTGCTTCCCTGAGCCGGGGCCCACGCCGAGGGCAGCGGTGGCCGGCGCGTCGGGGCGGTCACGTCCGGACCAGCGGCGACGACCACTGCGCGTACGTGGCCCGGACCCGTTCGCCGGCCGCCGGCGGTGCGCCCAGCTCCTCCAGCGCCAGCAGCGCCGCGCCGACCAGCGGAGAGACGGCCGGGATCCGGAGTGTCGCCCGGGGCGCGACGGCCAGGATCCGGGCCCGGACGTCGTCGAGCAGCACCTCGTGCCCCGCCGCCAGAACGCCGCCACCGAGGACGACTTCCACCGGCTGGTCGGTGAGGTTCAGCCGGCGTAGCGCGACCCCGGCCATCAGGGCGATCTCCTCGGCCTGGCGGGCGACGATCGTTCGGGCCACCTCGTCGCCGGCCGTCGCCGCCTCGAAGAGGAGCGGGGCCAGTTCGTGCAGACGGGACGGTTCGATGCGTTCGAAGTGCAACTCCTCGGCCACCGCGGCGGCCGAGCCGACGCCGAAGTGTGCGGCGATGGCCGGGGCCAGCGCGGTCGCCGGGCCGCGACCGTCCTCGGCCCGGGCCGCGACGAACATCGCCTCCTGGGCCAGGCCGGCACCGCCTCCCCAGTCTCCGCTGAGCTTGCCGAGCGCGGGAAAGCGGAAGACCGTTCCGTCGGTCCCGACGCCGAGGCAGTTGATGCCCGCGCCGCAGATGACCGCGACGCCGGACCGGCCCGCGGTGCCACTGCGCAGCAGGGCGACCGTGTCGTTGCCGACCACCGTGCGCCGGCCGAGCGCCAACCGCTCCAGCCACCCCCGATACCGCTCCACCTCGACCGGAAAGTCCGCGTTGGCCAGATAAGCCGCAACCAGCGCCACCGCCGGCCCCTCGCCCCCGGCCACCGGCCCGGCCACCCCAGCGCCCGGCCCGGCCACGCCGACCCCCGCTCCGGCCACGCCGGCTCCCGGCCCGGCCGCCTCCAGAACCCTCCGGATGACGTCGACCAACGCGGCCATCGCCACCTCGACCCCGTCCTGCACCGGACGGAACCCCCCACCGCGGGCCGTCGCCAGCACACTCCCATCGGCCCGGAGTGCGATCGCGTCGGTCTTCGAGTTCCCCGCGTCGAGCGCGACGACCACCGTCACTGGGCCCAGGCCAGGTACGCCGCATTCTCCGCGATCAACCGATCAGCCAGCCGGTTGGCCACGTCCCACTGCCCGACGAGCGGATGGGCCAGCAACGCCGCCACCACGCGGTCGCGGCCACCCCGCAACGCCGCGTCCAGCGCGAGCTGCTCGTACCCGGCCACCCCGGCCACCAGCCCGGCCAGACCCGGCTCCACCGGCGAGACCGGCAGCGGCCGGGCCCCGTGCGCACCGATCACCGCCGGCACCTCGATCGTCATGTCGTCCGGCAGGAACGGCAGCGTGCCGTCGTTACGCACGTTCACCACCTGGACGTCCCCCCGATCGGCGACCAGCGACGCGACCAGCGCGACCGCCGCCTCCGAGTAGAACGCCCCGCCCCGCTGCTCCAGCAGCGCCGGTTTGGTGTCGACGGACGGATCCGCGTACAGCTCCAGCAACTGACGCTCCATCGCGGCCACCTCCGACGCCCGCGACGGCGCGTGCCGCTGCTCGTCCACCACGACGTCGTGCTCGTAGAAGTAACGGAGGTAGTACGAGGGCAGAGCCCGGAGCAGCGTGATCAGTTCACGAGGCTGGCGGACGAGCGCAGCGAGTCGGTCGAGGTCACTCGAAAAAAGCTCGGGCAGCACGTCCCGGCCGTCGACGTGGACCGACCGCTCCCAGGTCAGGTGATTGAGCCCGACGTGACCCAGCGAGACCCGCTCCGGCGTCACCTCCAGCAACTCGGCGAAGAACCGCTGGAATCCGATCGCGACGTTGCACAGCCCCAGCGCCCGGTGCCCCTCCTGAAGCAGCGCCCTGGTCACGATCCCGACCGGGTTCGTGAAGTCGACCAGCCACGCCTCCGGCGCCACCGCCCGGATCTGCTCGGCCAGCTCCAGCACGACCGGCACCGTGCGCAGCGCCTTGGCGAATCCACCGGCCCCGGTCGTCTCCTGCCCGACGCACCCGCACTCCAGCGGCCAGGTCTCGTCCCTGGCCCGGGCCGCCTGGCCACCGACCCGGAGCTGGAACAGCACCGCGGTCGCACCGTCGGCGGCGGCCGCGACGTCGTCACCGGGAACGACCTTGGCCGGGTGGCCGGCCCGGTCGAGCATCCGGTCGGCCATCGCGGCCAGCAGCTCCCGGCGCTGGACGTCCGGATCGAGCAGGACGATCTCGGTCACCTCGAGCGTGTCCCGCAGCCGGGCGAAACCGTCGATCAGCTCGGGGGTGTAGGTCGAACCGCCGCCGACCACGACGATCTTCATGCCCGGACTCCCGTCAGCGTGACGCCTCGGACGAACGCCCGCTGCGCGAAGAAGAAGACGACGACCACCGGCAGCATCACCAGCGCGGTCGCGGCCAGGGTCAGGTTCCAGTTGCTGTGGTGGGCGCTCTTGAACGTCTCCAGGCCGTAGGAGAGCGTCCAGGCGTTCGGGTTCTCGCTGGCGTAGATCTGCGGCCCGAAGTAGTCGTTCCAGAGCGCGAAGAACTGGAACAGCCCCACCGCGACCAGTGCCGGACGGGCCATCGGCACGATGACGTGCCAGACCTTGCGCAGTTCGCCGCAACCGTCCACCGAGGCCGCGTCGAGCACCTCGTCGGGGAGCGTCAGCAGGAACTGCCGGAGCAGGAAGATCGAGTACGCGTCGCCGAAGGCGAGCGGGATGATCAGCGGCCACAGCGAGCCGGACAGGCCCAGGTCCTGCGACCAGACGACGTACATCGGGACGATGACCACCTGGGGCGGGAGCATCATCATGCTGATCACCAGGAACATCGTCAGGTTGGCGCCGCGGAAGCGGAACTTGGCCAGCGCGATCGCCGGGAACAGGCTCGACACCAGCGTCAGCGCGGTCCCGACGCCCGCATAGACGAGCGAGTTGCGCCACCACACCAGGAACCCGGGCGTCCGGAACACGTGCTCGTAGTTGCTCCACTGCCAGGTCGTGGGCCAGAAGCTCCCGTCCAGCGCCTGCCGGTCCGACATCACCGACGTCAGGAGCAGGAACACGATCGGCAGGACGAACAGCAGGGCCAGGCCGATCGCCACCGCGTGCGTGGCGATCCACACGAGCACGTCGTCGCGACGCTGGGTCTTGGGAGGTGCCGAGGTCACTACGCGGTCGGGCCGGGCCATCGTCGTGGTCATCGTCTACCTCCGGGTCGAGACGAGGCCGCCGCTGCCGCGGACCAGCCCGACGGTGCAGGCCATCGCGACGACGAACAGCACGACGGCGATGACGCTGGCCGCGCCGGTGTCGAAGTGCTGGAAGCCGAGCGAATAGATCAGCTGCGGGAGCGTGAGCGTGGACCCGTTCGGATAGCCCGGCTCCACGACCGTGCCGCCGCCGGTCACGACCCCGCTGGCCACCTGCCCGGCGACGAACGCCTGGGTGTAGTACTGCAGGGCCGCGATCACCCCGGTGACCGCCGAGAACAGGATGATCGGCTGGATGTTCGGCAGCGTGATGTACCGGAACCGGCGGATCGCACCGGCCCCGTCGAGCTGCGCCGCCTCGTACTGTTCGACCGGTACGTCCAGCAGCGCGGCCATGAAGATCACCATCAGATCGCCGATGCCCCACAGGCTCAGCAGCACCAGCGCGGGTTTCGACCAGGCCGGGTCGTTGAACCACGACGGCGCCGGCAGCCCTACCGCCCGCAGCACCCGGTCCAACGGTCCGTTCGGGTTGAGCAGGAACACGAAGACCAAGGTGGACGCCACCGGCGGCGCCAGATAGGGCAGGTAGAAGATCGTCCGGTAGATTCCCCGGCCGCGCCGGACGCTGGTGACCAGCAGCCCGACGCCGATGCCGAAGACCACCCGCAGCGAGACCATGACGACGACCAGCCAGACCGTGTTGCGCACCGCGGGCCAGAAGTCGCCGTTCTGCGTGAAGACGTACGACCAGTTCTGCAGCCCGACCCACTCGGCCGGGTTGATCTGGTCGTAGTGCTCGAACGAGTACAGCACGGTCGCGCACAGGGGATAGACGAAGAACAGCGCGAAGCCGAGGAGCAGCGGCGAGAGGAAGCCGACGATCGTCAGCCGGCGGGCCATCTCAGCGGCCCGCCTGCTTCAGCGACGCCGCGATCTGCTGGTCCAGCTGCTCCAGCCCGGCCTGGAGGTCGGGCACCTGCCCGGCTTCCCACTTGTAGCTGAACTGCTCGATCAGCGTCAGGTAGGCGTCGCCGTCGGCGGTGGGCACCGGCGAGACCGTGTTCTTGTCCTGCGCGATCTTCACGAACGTCTGGAACTTCGGGTCGGCGAGCAGGTTCGGCGCGGCCAGCGCCTCGTAGGTCGACGGCACGTTGTGGATCGTGTTGGCGAACGTCACCAGCGCGTTCGTGTCGGTCGTGAGGAACTTGACCAGCTCCCACGCGGCCGGTTTGTGCGACGACTTGGCCGGGATGCCGATGACCGTGCCCGACGTCCAGCCGCGGCCGTACTGGTCGGCCAGGTTGTCGGGCACCGGGAGCGGCGCGGTCGCCCAGCCGAACTTGACGCCGTCCTGGTCGAGGTTGGCGGTCCGCCACTCGCCGTCCAGCTGCATCGCGACCTTGCCGGCCTCGAACGCGTTCTGGGCCGAGAACTCGTCGCCGAACGTGTTCCGGTAGGCCTCCAGCTTCCGGTAGCCGCCCAGCGCCTGCTGTAAGCCCTTCATGTACTGCAGGTACGGCTTCACCGCCGGGTCGGTGGCCATCGTCGGCTTGCCATTGGAGTCGAAGTAGGTGACGCCCCACTGCGGCATCGTGTGGCCGGCCGTGTTCTCGTAGCCGTGGAAGTTCGGCATGAAGCCGAGCTGGGCGTAGCCGGTGCTGGTCTGCTTGGTCAGCTTCACCGCGTCGGCCTGCAGCTCGCTCCAGGTCTTCGGCGGCGATTTGATGCCGGCCTTGGCGAACAGGTCGGTGCGGTAGTACAGCCCGAACGTGTCGGCCTCCAGCGGGAGCGTGCACTGGTTGCCGTCGAGCGAGGTGTACTGCGACATCGACTTGACGTAGACCCGGTCCTTGTCGACCTTGTCCGCCTTCAGATAGGTGTTCAGGTCGACGAGCGCCCCGCCGCAGAACGCGCCGACCTTCGTCGTGTCGAACGACGAAACGACGTCGGGGGCGCTGGACGTCCGGACGCCCTGGAGGATCTTGTCGTCGGTGACGTTCGAGACGGCCTTGACCTTGATGTTCGGGTGCAGTTTCTCGAACGCGGCGATGTTGGCGTTGATCGCCTTCAGCTCGCTCGGCTGGCTCCAGCCGTGCCAGAACGTGATCGTCTGGTCGGCCGACGCCGGAGTGTCCTTGTGCCCGGAACTGGGGGCGCAGGCGGCCAGCGCCGTCAGTGCGACCAACGCGGCGGCCGCGAGCCGCGGCCGGAAGACAACGGGAGTCATCGGGGGTTCCTCCGTCCTGAGGTCCGGGTGGCGGGCTGCGCCGTGCCCGGTCGTTCCTGTCCGGTGCTCGCGAAGATCGCCTCGCGCAGCCGGGCCAGCGCCATCCGGCGCGCGCCCGCCAGCACGGGGTCGCTGGTGATCCGGCCCAGCCGGGCCGGGACGGCGGTGATGCCGAGCGAGGCCACCTCGCGCTCCACCCGGCTCCGCAGTGGCTCGCCGCCGGCCTGCAGCAACGGGCCGGAGAGCACGATCAGCGCCGGGTCGACGACCACCACCATCGCGGCCAGCCCGGTGGCGTAGCGGGTGGCCAGTTCGTCCAGGAACCCGTCGGCCTCGGGGCCGGCCGCGACCGCGCGCCGGATCAGCGTCTCGGCCGTCGCCCCGTGCAGACCGAACCTCCGGCCCAGGTCGAGGACCGCGCGGCCGCTGGCCGCGCGGTCGAACCCGCCGGTGGCCCTGGTGACGTTGCGAACCAGCGGCTCGCCCGGCACCGGCAGGAATCCGACCTCCCCGGCGCTGCCGGTCACCCCGCGGTGCAACGCACCGCCGAGCACGAGTGCGGCCCCCAGCCCGCTGGCCGACCAGAGAAGCACGAACGTCTCGACGTCGACGGCCGCGCCGGCCTCGTGCTCGGCCAGCGCGACCAGGTTGACGTCGTTCTCCACCTCGACGTCGGCGCCGAGCAGCTCGGACAGCCGCTCGCGCAGCTCGGGGACGCGCCAGCCGGGCAGGTGGCTGGCGTGCTTGAGCACCCCGGCCTGCTGGTCGTACGCGCCCGAGACACCGGCGACGGCATGGCTGATGTGCCCACGCTGCAGGTTCGCGGTGTCCAGCACCTGCGTGTAGACGTCGTCCAGCCGGGCGATCGCGTCCCGGGCGCGGCGGGGGAGCGGCACCTGGAGCTCGGCGACGGTCCGGCCGCCGAGGTCGACGATGAGCGCCTGGATCGCGAAGTGCGTGATGTCGAACGCGACCGCGTGCCCGGCGGCCGGGTTCACCTCGTAGAGCTGGGCCGCCCGGCCCGGGCCGCCGGCCGCGGTCCCGACCGCGACGACCAGCCCGGCCGCCTCCAGGCGGGCCAGCATCTGCGAGGCGGTCGGCTTCGAGAGCCCGGCCAGCGCGCTGACGTCGGTGCGGGTCAGGCGTCCGTGCTCGAGGAGCAGCCGGAGGGCCGCCCGGTCGTTGAGCGCACGCAGCAGCCGTGGCGTGCCTGGCCCGGACTCGTCGGCCACAGCGGCTCCTTGTTAGGAAGGTTTCCAAACAAAGGGCAAGCTAGGGCCGTCGAACTCGGGGTGTCAAGGAGTGGTCGGGCTACTTGACGAAGTTGGTTTCTTCTCGAAACGAGGCCGGCCGGCGACGGTGCCAGTCGGTCCGGGACTGGTAAGCGTCGCCGGCCCG
The DNA here is from genome assembly GCF_006912135.1 of Cryptosporangium phraense. Classification (NCBI taxonomy): domain Bacteria; kingdom Bacillati; phylum Actinomycetota; class Actinomycetes; order Cryptosporangiales; family Cryptosporangiaceae; genus Cryptosporangium; species Cryptosporangium phraense. Next base: position 122,848 of record NZ_VIRS01000013.1, read on the forward strand.
GAGCACGGTGGCGTCGTCGAACGCCGCGCCGATCACCTGGAGCCCCATCGGTAGACCGGCCGCGGTGAAGCCCATCGGCACCGAGAGCGCCGGGTTGCCCATCAGGTTCCAGTACGGCGCGTAGACCGCGTGGAAGTCGCCGGTCTCGAACATCCGGTGCAGCCGGTCGTACGGGGTCGCCGGCACCGCGGCGGTCGGCGTCACGATCAGGTCGACGCGGTCGAGCAGCCTGGCCACCGCCTCCTGCCCGACGGCGCGGACGCGTTGGGCCTGCACGTAGTCGGCGGCCGAGAACACCCCGGCCATCTCCATGTTCGACCGGGTGTTGGCGAAGTAGTCGTCCGCCCGGGTGGCGAGGGTTCGCTGGTGGTAGGCCCGCGCCTCGCTCAGGATGATCACCGTGGACGCGGCCACCACGTGGTCGTAGAGCGGCAGCTCGACCTCGACCAGGTCCGCGCCGAGAGCGGTCAGCTCGGCCAGCGCGGCGTCGAACAGCGGCACCAGCGCGGGGTCGGCGATCGCGCCGGATACCCGGTCCATCCGGTCGACGCCGATCCGCAGGCCCTCCAGCGAACCGGTCAGCAGGTCGGTGTAGCGGGGGACGGGCCGGTCGCTGGTGGTGGGATCGTCGAAGTGGGCACCGGCGATCACCTCCAGCAACAGCGCGCAGTCCCGGGCCGTGGTGGCCATTGGTCCGATGTGGTCGGTCGTCCAACCCATCGGGATACCGCCGGTGCGCGGGACCCGGCCGTACGTCGGCTTGAGGCCGGTGACCCCGCAGAACGCCGAGGGCATCCGGATGCTGCCGCCGGAGTCGGTGCCGAGGCCGCCGAGGAAGGCGCCGGCGATCAGCCCGGACGCGGCTCCGCCGCTCGATCCGCCGGTCCAGCGGGTGACGTCCCAGGGGTTGCGGGGGACGGGGAGCGGCTTGGTCAGGTCGGGGGAGCCCAGGCCGTACTCCGAGGTCAGCGTCTTGCCGACGAAGACTCCGCCGGCCGAGCGGAGCCGCTCGACGGCCGTGGCGTCACGCTGCCCGACTTCTGGAGGGACCAGGCTGCCTGCGCTGGTCGGCCCGTCGGCGGTGGTGAGAAGGTCCTTGATGCCCAGCGGGACGCCGCCGAGCGGGCCGACCGGCCGGCCTGCGGCCCGGTCCCGGTCGATCCGTTCGGCGGCGGCCAGCGCGGCCTCGGGATACCGGGCCAGGAAGATGCCCAGCTCGGAGTCGGTCGCGTCGGCGGCGGCCAGCGCCGCCGACACGAGGTCGACGCTGCGCACCTCGCCGCGGCGGAGCGCCTCGGCCGCCCCGCCCACGGTGGTGACGTCAGCCTCCGCCGGGGCCTGGGCCGCCGCCGACCTGAGCCGGCCGGAACCGGGGCCGCCGTGGCCGCCGTGGCCGGTATCGGGCCGGCCGCCGCCGGAACCGGGCCGGCCTTGGCCGGAGCTGGGCCGGTCGCGGCCTGTGCTGGGGCGGGCCCGGAAGATCGGGGCGGGTTCGGTCGCGGCCGGCACCGGCGCGGCGTACAGCCGAGCGACCATCTCCGCTAGTACGTCCATCGCAAGCTCCTCCGAGAGTTCGTTCCCACCGTCACCCCGCCCCGATCGGTGCCTACGACCCGAGCTTCGCCACCTGGGCGTCCACGTCGAGCTTGCCCGCCGCGATGTCGGCGATCGTCGACTCGAGTTGCCGGTTCAGCTCGTCGGGGGCGTTGCAGAGCTTGACCGTCGGCACCGGGTCCTTGCCGATGTGCCACTCGCGGGCGACGCCCATCGCGAGCTTGCCGTCGGCGAAGTCCTTCAGGGCCGCGGCCAGGTACTCTCCCGGATCGAAGATGACCGAGACGTCGAACTTCGGGGTGCCGGTGCAACGGTCGGTGCCGGGCGTGCTCAGGATGACGTCGTTCTGGTTGCCCAGGGCGGCGACGGCGTCGGTGGCCCCGCCGAGGTACGGATAGATGGTCTTGATGCCCTGGGCGATCTGGGCCTGGGCGGCTTCCTTGGCCTTGGCCGAGTCGTTGAAGTCACCGGTGTAGGTCGCCGCCACCGTGGCGTCGGGCAGCACGGCGCGGATACCGGCCCGGAACGCCTTCGCCGCCTGGACCGAGAAGTCGAGCTCCGGACCGGAGATGTACCCGGCCTTGGTGTAGCCCTTCTGCTTCATCAGCAGCCCGTTGGCGTACCCGGCGGTGTAGATCGACTCCGCGACGAAGTCCCGCGAGAGCGCGATCTGCGGAGTCTGCTTGATGTCCGACGACCCCGGGATGAACCAGGCCGTCTTCGCGCAGACGGATTCGGTCGCGGCCGTGGCCCCGTCCTTGAGCTCACCGTTCATGGCGATCAGGTCAGCCTTCTGCCGGCACAGCTGGCGCGCCTGGTTGACCGCCTCGGCCGGGTTGACCGAACCGACCTTGATCAGCGTCCAGCCCTGGGACTTCGTGAACACCTCGGCCTTGGCGACGAAGCTCTCGTAGTAGCCGTTGTCGTTGATGTCGCCCGGGCTGAGCACGCCGATGACGACCTTGCCGTCGCCGTTGATGTCGGGTTCGCCGGCCGGGATCGTGCCGCCGTTCGGCCCGGCCGAGGCGGCCTTCGTCTCGGCGGTTGCGGTGGTGGTGTCACCGGGACTCGTGCAGGCGGCCGCGACGAGCGCGAGGCCGACCACGACCGCGGTGAGGTTGAGAGGTCTCACAGGGGGTTCCTTCCGAGAAGAGAATCAGTGCAGCCCGCGCCAGTCGCTGTCGGATTCACGCCAGAGGTCGAATTCGGTGCGCGCACCCGACGCGAGCCGGCGCGGCTCGGCGGTTTCGTGGTCTTCTTCACTGAACCGGCGATGGCCGTAGGAGAGTTCGATCTCCGGGCCGTGCGCTTCTTCGAGCAGGTAGAAGGCGATCGTCGTCGACCCGGAGTGTTTGACGAGATCGGTCTTGATCGTGATGCCGTGGGATTGCGCCCTGGCCCGGGCCCGCATCAGGTGATCGAAGTCGGCGACGATGAAGCTGAAATGCTGAATGCGGAATTCGCTGCCCTTCAGCAGAGCGAGCGAGTGGTGATAGCGGTCCTCGCAGCGCAGGAACGTCATCGCGTCCTCGACGTAGTCCGAGATCTGCAGCCCGAACCCGTCGGTGGCCAGTTGCAGGGTCGCGCCGTAGTCGTCGGTGCGCACGAACGGGTGCATGATCCGGTCGGGCGTCGAGACGAGGAACGGCGGCTCGACGTACTCGTAGTACCCGTGGACGAACTCCCACTCGAGACCGTTCGGGCCGGTGACCGCGAAGCCGTCGGCGCAGTAGGCGGCGGTTCCCTCCGACAGTGGCCGCACGTCGTAACCCAGCTTCGCGACGCTCTCCCGGCGATTCTCCAGGACGTCCCGCTTGCCGGTCGCGAACGTGATCGCGGCGACCTCGGCCTTCGGAATGCCCGGCCGGTGCACGAGTTCGAGCGCGTGGTGCGGGAGGCCCGCACGCAGGAACGCCCGGTCGCCCTCGTTCTTGACGAGTTCGAGTCCCACGTAGGTCTGGTAGAACGCCACCGAGGCGTCGAGGTCGGGAACCCCGATGCGGGCGCTCACGAAACGGTCGGGTCCCTTGGCGCGCGTCATAGGATGAAGCTCAATCTGCCACCCGGATTCAGTGATTCCTGCACGAGAATCGATCGCCGGAGCGCGAACCGCAGACCGTCCGGAGTGACGTTCAGGCGGTGCTCGTAACGGCCGAGGTACGGGTCCAGCAACCCGTCGCGCATGCGGTGCACGACGAAATTCGCCTGCACGTCGATGACGGAGTCGTCCACGTGCTCGAACTGGACGTTGCCGATCAACCGATGGGTCCGCGACCGCGGACGTTCGGCGTGCGCCTTGCGGCTCTGGAGGCGCTTCACCCGGGCCTGGATGAGGTCCCAGTCGTCGCAGACGAAATAGCCCGCGTCGGCCGGGGATCCGCCTTTCCAATCGGTGGTCGGAATCTCGTACCGGGCGCCCGGCGTGAACAGCTCGAGCCACTCGTCCAGGCGCCAGTGATCCAGGATGTCCGACTCGGTGAAGAGGAACTTCTCGACCGCCCGCTGGTCAACCATTGATCGGCACCTCTCCGACCGAATGCGCCCAGTGGCGCCAGAACGAGCGCATCGCGCCCTCGTCGACCGAGCGACCGGGTTTGCCGGCCAGTTCGTCGGCCATTCCGCGCGACATGTCGCTCCAGTCGGTGTCCGGGGCCTGGTCGTCGGTCGTCGCCGAGATCCCGCGCTGGACCGCCTCGTAGGCCTCGATGTCGTCCGGGCTGGCCAGGCCGCCGGGGCCGACGAACGACGTGAGGATCCGCAGGCGCAGCTCCCGGACCTCGTCCGGCTCTCCCTCGGGGACGAAGTTCCAGGCCCGGACGTCGGTCGTGCCGGCCGCCGTCGGTTCGAGCTGACGGATCGAGTAGCTCTCGAGGTCGAAGAAGAGCAGGTTCGGAAAGATGAACAGGATCCGGTTCGACCCGGCGATGGCGTCGGCCCGGTCGGGCCCGAGGCGGGCGTCCATCTCGGCGCGGTTCTGCTCGATCCGGGCCTTCTCGGCCTCGCCGAACCGGGGCTCCCACAGCATGCCGACGCGGCCCCGGCGCGACTTCAGCACCAGCGCGCTGTGCCCGTTGCCGAGGTTCTTCGCGAAGCGGTGACCCTCGTCGGTCATCTGGTAGCCGGTCTCGCGCAGGTAGCCGAGGAACGTGTTGTGGGTCGGCGCGAAGTGGTAGCCGTCCATCGCGTTCTCGACGTTGAGCTTCCAGTTGCCGCGCACGGTGTAGAGGTGTGCGCCCGGCACCACGGTCATGCCGGCCGCGCTCGGCTGGACCGCCATCGTCAGGTAGTCGGCCGCCTCACCCAGGTGCTCCAGCAGCTCGGGGACGTCCTTGTCGAACGACACGAAGACGAAGCCTTCGTGGGTGTCCAGACGCGCGACCTCCCGGAGCGTCGCCCAGGACCGGAACCGGTCCGAGTCCGGGTAGGCCTCGGCGTCCGGGATCGACGCGGCCGAGCCGTCGGTATTGAACGTCCAGGCGTGGTAGAAGCACTGGAAGTGCCTGGTCTGGCCCTCGGTGTCCCGGCAGAGGATCGTGCCCCGGTGCGGGCACGAGTTCAGGAACGCGTGCACCTGGCCGCCGGCGTCCCGGCAGAAGATCAGCGACCGGCCGCCGAGCACGCGGACCTTGAACTGGCCGGGCTCGGGGATCTCGGTCTCGTGGCCCAGGTACAGCCAGTTGTGCGCCCAGATCCGCTTGATCTCGGCGTCGTACACGTTCGACGCCCGGTACGCCGACCGGTGGACCCGGAACTCCAGGTTCTCCCAGTCCTCGGTCACATGGGCCATCAGTTGCCCCAGTCCTCATTGACGCGCACCGCGTCGGCGATGTGGAAGCGTCCGCCCGGGTGGACCGGACCCTTCGACTCGCCCAGTTCGACGACGTGCTTGCCGAACTTCGGCACGAGCGGACGGCCGACGTCGCGGCGCAGCCACAGCCGGAGCAGGTGCCGGCGGCGCGAGGGCTCCGGGTAGTCGACGAACCCGGTCCGCGAGTGCATGACCGTGTAGTTGAGCAGCCACTGCACGTCGCCCGGCTGGAAGTGCATGTCCAGGGCCAGTCCGGGCTCCTGGGTGATCTCGTCGAACAGGCGCAGCACCTCGACCTGGTCGTCGGTCAGCCGCGGGACGCCCTCGTACTGCTGCGCGGAGAAGATCATCGCCATGCCGGTGTAGGTGCTGAACACTCCGTCGACGTAGCTGATCACCGGCGAGGTGAACGTCATCTCGGGGGAGTCCGGGTCCTGCCGGCGCCAGTCCCAGTGGAACGGCTCGAACAGCAGGTGGGCGAGCTCCGGGCGGCGGCGCAGGATCTCGTTGTAGATCGTCGACGCGCTGACGATGCTGCTGGCGCCCCCTTCCTTGGCCCCGCGCAGGCACAGCAGGCCCACGACGTCGGAGCTGTCGGAGTGGAACGGCAGCCGGTCGCGAACCCGGGAGGGCAGGGCGCCGTCGTCGGTCATCGTCTTCGTCGAGGTGGCGATGACGTGGTCGACGAGGTCCCCGTGCTGATTCTGGCCGATCGGCTGCCCCAGGTGCAGCCCGAGGACGTAGAAGATGGCGCCGGCCAGCGCGTCGCCGTACTCGGCGGTCCGCAGGCCGCGGACCAGCAGCATCCCGAGTCCGGAGTCGAGCTGGCGCGCGCTCACCTCGTTGAGCCGGGCGCAGGCCGGGATCGGGTAGTCCGCCGCGGTCACCGTGCGCAGGTCGGGGTCGTCGGCGACGAACCGGCGGCCGACCTCCTCGAGCTCGACGAGCTCGGCGTCGGACAGGTGGTAGATCCACTCCGGACTGTCGACGAGTACGTCGCCACGCCAGGCGGACGGCCCTTCGACGGGCTGAAGACTGACCGAGGACGTCATGGGTTGCTCCTTCATCGATCGAGTACGAGGCGGTCCGAGGAGCTGCGGCCGACGCAGATCATCATCGTGCGGCCGGAAGCGCGCTCCTCCTCGGTGAGCACGGAGTCGCGGTGCTCGGGGACGCCGGCCAGCACGCGCGTCTCGCACGCACCGCAGTAGCCCTTCTCGCAGTCGTAGGAGAGCCCGGGAACGGCTTCGCGGACGACCTCGAGCAGGCGCTTCCCGGGTGGTACCGGCAGGGTCACGCCGCTGCGCGCGAGGTGCACCTCGAACGCGGTGTTGGTCGCTGCCGCGACGTCCGGATCGAGCTCGGCGGCGAACCGCTCGACGTGCAGCCGGTCGGTGACGCCGTGGGCCGCGCAGGCCGCCTCGACCGCGGCGATCATCGGCGCCGGTCCGCAGCAGTACACCGCGGTGTCCGGGGCGATTCCCCCGAGCAGGGCGTCGAGATCCGGCATTCCCGTCTCGTCCGCCGGAAGAAGGGTCAGCCGGTCGCCGGCGGCGGCCGAGAGCTCGTCGGTGAACGCCATCGACGAGCGGGTCCGTCCGCCGTAGACCACCCGGAACGGTCGGCCGGCGACGGCGCGGACCATCGCCAGGATCGGCGTGACCCCGATCCCGCCGGCCAGGAAGAGGTAGTCGGGGGCGTCGACCAGCGGGAAGTGGTTGCGGGGCCCGCGCACGGTCAGCGACGCGCCGACCGTCGCGATCTCGTGCAGCTCGGCCGAGCCGCCCCGCCCGTCGCCTTCCCGGAGCACGCCGATCTGCCAGCTCGTGGCGTCGTCGGGTGCGCCGCACAGCGAGTACTGCCGGATCCGCCCGGACGGCAGGCGCAACTCCACGTGGGCCCCGGGCGTCCAGGCCGGCAGCGGTTCCGGGCCCGACAGACGCAGCGACAGCACGTCGTCGGCGGCTCGTGCCACCTCGGTGACGGTCAGGGCCACCCCGTCGAGAACGCGGTGTTCGTTCCCCGGGGTGAACGTGGCCGGGATCGCGTCCCAGCCGGTCTGACTCCCCGACGTGGGGTACCCGACGAGACCTTCCTCGACGACCCGGTAGTCCGGAAAGCGGGTCAGGACCTGGGTCATCATCTCGCGGAACATGGCCCGGGCCAGGTGCGCGCCGACGCAGCGGTGGCTGCCGATGCCGAAGGCGAGGTGCCGGCTGGCGTCGCGGTCCAGCCGCACCTCGGTCGGGTCGGGGAAGACCTCCGGGTCGTGGTTCGCGGCCACCCAGGGGATGAGCACGCGGTCGCCGGCGTGCACCGGGCAGCCGCCGACCTCGGTGTCCGTGCGCACGGTGCGGGCCATCGCCTGGGACGGTGAGAACCGGCGCAGGAACTCGTCGGTCGCCGCGTCGAGGAGGTCGGGCGACTCGATCAGCCGGCGCTTCTGCTCGGGATGGCGGCTCAGGTGGATGAGCGTCGAGCCGGTCAGCGACGTCGTCGTGTCGACGCCGCCGGCGATCAGCAGGCCGATCACCTTGACGAGGTCGTCTTCGCTGAACCGGGCGCCGGTGGCGACGAGGCGGCTGACCGCGTCGTCCCGTGGCTCGGCCCGGCGATCCCGGATCAGCTCTCGGATCCGCTGCCCCAGGTAGGCGAGCCCGGCCGCGCCCCGCTGCGACCGCTCGCTGCCGGGAACGGTGGCGAAGATGTCGTGGATCGGGCCGGCCAGCTTCGCCCAGTCCTCCTCGGGGAAGCCGAGCCAGTCGAGCGTGACGGCGGCCGGGACCGGGTTGGTGAAGTCGCGGACCAGGTCGCACGAGCCGTACTCGATGAACGTGTCGACGACCCGGGCCGCGTGCCGCGCGATCATCGGCCGCAGCCGGTCGACCGCGTCCGGCGAGAGCAGCGGGTTGATCAGCTCGCGGTACTCGGTGGAGCGCGGCGGGTCGAGCTCGAGCGGGTACTTCTCGATCGCCGGGCTCTGTGGGATGACGATCGCGGTGCCGTCGACCGGCGTGAGTTCCCGAGATGACGAGAATGTTTCGTCGTCCCGGGCGATCCGGGCCACGTCGGCGTAGCGGGTCGTGTAGACGAAGCCGCCGTGGGAATCGGTCCGGCCGACCGGGCACTGCTCCCGGAAGGTCGCGTAGTAGGCGACCGGGTCGGCATTGGCCTGGTCGGAGTGGTGATCGAAGCTGACTGTCCCGCTCATGCCGGGGTACCTCCAGGTGCAGACCCGGTCGATGACGAGAAGGTTGCTGCAGGGCGACGCCCGGGGGAAGGCAGCGTTTATCCACGTACCAGCAGTGCGTCCTTCAGCATTTAGGCTGGTGGAATGGATCCGCGCACCGAGATGAAGGACTTCCTGCAGTCCAGGAGGGCCCGCATCAGCCCGGCCGACAGCGGCCTCGACGGCCGTCGTCGCCGCCGGGTGCCGGGCCTCCGCCGCGAAGAGGTCGCGTACCTGGCCGACGTCAGCGTCGACTACTACGCCCGGATCGAACGCGGGGACGTCGTCGGCGTGTCCGAGGTCGTCCTGCGGGCCGTCGCCCGGGCGCTCCGGCTCGACGAGACCGAGACGACCCACCTGCTCGCGCTCGCTCGCGCGATCCAGCCGGCGACCGCGCCGAAAGCGCCCGTGAAGCCTCGCGAGACCGTCCGCCCGGGCGTGCAGGCGATCCTCGACTCGCTGGTGAACGCGCCCGCCTGGGTCAGCAACCAGCGGATGGACTTCCTGGCCGGCAATGCGCTGGGGCGCGCGCTGTACTCCGACATGCTCACCGACCCGGACGGCCGCGGGAACAACGCCCGGTACGTGTTCCTGGCCGAGGGCAGCCGGACGTTCTTCCGCGACTGGGACGACGACGCCGACGACGTGGTCGCGATCCTGCGTCACTACGCGGCCCTGCGCCCCGACGACGGCACGTTGGCGCAGCTCATCGAGGAGCTCTCGGCCCGGAGCGAGCCGTTCCGGGAACGCTGGGCCGCGCATCGCGTCCGGCTGCACCGGGCGACCCGCAAACGCGTGCACCACCACGTCGTCGGCGACCTCGACCTCGCCTACGAGCGGCTGCACATCCCCGGCGACGAGGGCCTGTCGCTGTTCGTGCACCCGGTCCAGCCCGATCCGGTCACCACCGAACGACTGGCGTCGCTGGCCGTCAGAACGTGAGCACGGCCTTGCCCACCTCGCCGCGCCGGAGCGCGGCGACGGCGTCGTTGATCCGCTCGAACGGGAAGTAGCTGATCATCCGGTCGACCGGGAACCGGCCGGCCGCGTGCAGGTCGAGCAACGTCGGCAGGAAGACCTGCGGGAGGCTCGCGCCGGCGACGATGCCGGTGACCGAGCGGCCGTAGAACACGCTCCGCCAGGCGAAGCTCATCGACTCGCTGGGCCCGACGCCGACCACGCCGGCGTGGCCGAGCGGGCCGAGCGCCTCGACCGCGGTGCGCAGCACGTCCTCGCGCCCGGTCGTGTCGATCACGTAGTCGAGCCCGTCCGGAGCGATCTCGGCCAGGGCCTCGGCGGCCGTCTCGGACCGCGCGGTGTGCGTCGCGCCGAAGCCCCGGGCGGCGGTGAGTTTGTCGTCGTCGACGTCCACCGCGACGATCGTGCCGCACCCGCTGAGCTGGGCGGCGAGGATCGCGGCGACTCCGACCGCACCGGCTCCGAACACCGCGAGGCTGGCGCCGGCCTCGGGGCGCAGCACGTTGAGGACCGCGCCGGCCCCGGTCTGGAACCCGCACCCGAACGGCCCGACGGAGCGGAGGTCGTGGCCCGGGTCGATCGGCACCACCGCCCGGGCCGACGCCACGACGTGGCTGGCGAACGACGACTGCCCCAGGAAGTGACCGTTGACGGCGACGCCGTCGCGGGACAGCGCGGAGCTGCCGTCGGGCCGCCGGCCGCTGAAGTTCACCGCCCGGAACTTCCGGCAGTACGCCGGCTTGCCGGCCAGGCACCGGGTGCAGGCACCGCACGAGGCGAACGACATGGCCACGTGGTCCCCGGGCCGGACATGGGTTACATTCGCGCCGACGCGCTCGACGACACCGGCTCCCTCATGGCCGAGGACCGCGGGCGTCGGGAAGGCCTTGGCGAACTCCAGGTCCGTTCCGCAGATTCCGACGCTGTTCACCCGCACCAGCACCTCGTCCGCGCGGGGTTCTTCGAGGTCCAACTCGGTGACGACGAAGGGCGCGCCGGCGCTCTCCAGCAGGGCCGCGGTGATGCGCATGAGGACTCCCACATTCGACTCGCAATTTGAGATGCCATATTGACTTGCGAGATATAGCCGGTCAAGGATGCTCCGCATGATCCCCAGCGCTCGGCAATTGATCGACGGCGAGTGGATTTCCGCCCGCAACAAGGGCGAGCTCGCGGTCGTCGATCCGGCCACCCAGGAACCGATCCAGACCGTCGCGCGGGCCGAGGCCGTCGACGTCGAGGACGCGGTCGCCGCCGCTCGGCGCGCGTTCCCGGAGTGGGCGGCGACGTCCCCGACCGAGCGTGGCCGGGTCCTGCGCCGCTGGGCGGATCTCGTGCTTTCGAGCCTCGACGAGCTCGCCGCCATCGAGGCGCGCGACGTCGGCAAGCCGCTGTCCGGCGGCCGGGCGAACGTCCTGCGCGCCCACGCGATCATCGAGTACAACGCCGGCGCGGCCGACAAGCTCACCGGCGTCACGCTGCCGGCCCGGACGCCGGACTACCTGGGCTACACCGTGCCCGAGCCCTACGGCGTGTGCGCGGCGATCCTGCCGTGGAACGTCCCGTCGGTGCTCACCGCGGCGAACGTCGCCCCGGCGCTGGCGGCCGGCAACACCGTCGTGCTGAAGCCGTCCGAGGTGGCGCCGCTCGCGCCGCTCGCGCTGGCCGAGCTGGCCCGCCGGGCCGGGTTCCCGCCCGGCGTGTTCAACGTGGTGGTCGGCCTGGGCCCGGAGGCCGGGGCCGCGCTCACCGGGCACCGCGACGTGAAACACGTCAGCTTCGTCGGGTCGACGGCCACCGGCCGCGCGATCATGGCGTCCGCGGCCCGCAACCTGACGCCGGTCAAGCTCGAGCTCGGCGGCAAGTCGCCCAACGTCCTGTTCGCCGACGCGGACCTCGACGTCGCGCTCCCGGCGATCGTCGGGTCGATCACCGAGAACGCCGGGCAGAACTGCTACGCCGGGTCGCGGCTCGTCGTCGAGGACTCGATCCACGACGAGGTGGTGGAGCGCGTCGCCGCGGCCATGCAGGCGGTGCGGCTCGGGGCCTGGGACGCCGACCTCGACATGGGCCCGCTGGTCAGCGCCGCGCAGTACGACCGGGTGCGGGGATTCCTCGATCAGCCGGGAGCCCGGCTCGTCACCGGCGGGGCTCCGACCGGTGAGGGCTGGTTCGTCCAGCCGACGGTCTACGACCAGGTCGACTCGTCCATGCGGATCGCCCGCGAGGAGGTGTTCGGCCCGGTGCTGGCCGTGCAGAAGTTCACCGGTACGGATCGGGCCCTGCAGCTGATGAACGACGTCGATTTCGGGCTGTTGGCCTGCATCTGGACGAACGACATCTCCCGGGCCCTCCGGCTGGCCAAGGGAGTCCACTCCGGCCAGGTCGCGGTGAACCAGTTCCACAACACCGGGGTGATCGGCTTCCCGTTCAACATGCAGAAGGACAGCGGTTTCAGCCGGGGCGGCGGGTACGCCGCGCTGCGCGAGTACACCCAGGAAAAGGCCGTGTCCGTCCGACTGCTGGAGCACTGATGACCGAGCGCATCGCGTACACGTTCGATCCGTCCACCGGCGTGCCGCCCGGCGTGGGGCCGTTCTCGCACGCCGTGCGGTGGGGTGACACGCTCTACGTCACCGGGCAGATGCCGACCGACCCGGCGACCGGCACGTTGGTGCCCGGGGACGTCGTCGTGCAGACCAAGCAGGTGTTCCGCAACCTGGCCGCGGTGCTCGCCCAGTTCGATGCCGTGCTCGACGACGCGCTGATGGTGCGGGTGTACCTCACGGACTTCGCGGACTACGACCGCTTCAACACCGAGTACCGGTCGTGGTTCTCCGGGCCGCTGCCGGCCCGCACCTGCGTCGGCTCGACCGGCCTGGCCGTCGGCGCGACCGTCGAGATCGACCTCGTCGTCGGCCTCCGCCGGTGAGGGTGCCCTCGACTCCGGCCAACGTGGTGTTCGGAGGGTTTCCGGTCGACGCCGAGGCCGTCGCGACGGTGCCGTCCGGGGCCGTCGTCCGGATCGAGACGCTCAGCTCCTCGGGCCTGACCGACCCGGCGGTCTCGCCGACGGAGTACTTCGCGAAGTTCGGCGTGGCCGCCGACGAGATCCTCGACGACACGATCGCGCTGTGGAAGTCGCTCGACGGCCGCCCGGTCTACGGGCCGCATGCCGTGACCGGGCCGATCGACGTCGAGGGCGCCGAGCCCGGCGACACGCTGATGATCGAGATTCTCGACATCGAGACGCGGACGCCGTGGGGGATGAATTACACGGGCTCGGATACCGGGGTCTTCTCCCCGTCGTTTCCGGGTCACCGCGCGGGCGATTCGTCGCTGGGCATTCCGGTGACCGCGGCCGAGGCGTTCTCCATGAGCGTTCCGTCGCCCGGCGTCGGCACTCATCTGCTCCGTACCGGCGTGCATGAGGGCCGGGAAGTGGCATTCTTCAACGACGGTACTCACGTGCCGCTGCACAAATTCTTCGGGGTGATGGCGGTCAAGCCGTTGGAGTCCGGGGAGGTGCAGAGTTCGGTGCCACCCGGCGCGTTCGGCGGCAACCTCGACACCCGTGATTACACGGTCGGCGCCACTCTGTACCTGCCGGTGTTCCATGCGGGCGCCGGGTTCTACCTGGGCGACGGCCACTCGGTCCAAGGCGACGGTGAAGTGGCCGGTACCGCGATCGAACACTCCTTGACCGGCACCTTTCGGCTTACGGTCCTTCGCGGCCGCAGGTCCGAGCAGCCGTCCGGAGAGGACGCGGTCAATTTCCTCGTGCACGGCATCGACGAGGACATTCATCGCGCGTTGAAACTCGCGGTGGGCAACACGATTGCTTTCCTCGAGCGCACCAAGGACCTCACGACGGCCGAGGCGTATTCACTGACCAGCATCGCCGTCGGTTATTCGATCTCGGAGGCGGTGAACGGCACGGTGGTGGTCACCGGGCGTATCCCGAAGGCGCTGTGGGCGGAGACCGGCCGCGCGGAAAGGACCGCCCTGGCCGCGCGGGCCCGCACGAGATGCAGCACCCTCACGGTCCCCGAAGCAGCGCAAGAACTCTCCGGCGCGTAGGCGACCCGAGCCCTCGAACGACAGTCGTTCAACGCACCAGGGCACTTGACGGTCCGCACAGTGGGGGTCGGCCAGGAACATCAGTCGCGTCGGTGGCTGCCCAGCCTCCACCGTGACCACGCTCGTTCGAGCGGCGACCGCTGACGGTCAGCCTCGCTCGCCGTCAGCGCAGAGTCGAGCCTCATCGTCAGCCGCTCGACGGCGGAGCGGAGTGAAGCGAGATCGTCGCGCAACTCAGCCCGCTGATCATCGTTCATCTTCTCCAGCGTCGGCCTGTCGACAACGAGGCCCGCCAGGAGAGAGTTGAAGAGAAGAAAAGTGACAGCCGATCCGATGAAACCGGCACCTAGATTCACGAAAGTATCGGCGAGAAATGTCGATACCGCGCCACCCTCGAGCCTGCTGTAGAAGTAGCCCAATGCTCCGACGGCGATACCGATGAGCAACACCACTGCCGGAAGCAAAGTCTGAATCCCTCTGCTCCACTCCACCAGTTTGACCGCTATGCCCTTCACCCGAAGAGAAAAGGTCGTCAAGGCCACCGCCCCGATACTCAGCACCGAAAACAGCGCCCAGAGCAGTGATTGCTCATCCGTGCTCGAGTCGGGCTGGATCAGGCTCTCGTGCACGAACGCTTCACCGGTACCGAATCGCACCGCGGTCCACGTGCGCGAACCATCGACCTCTTCGCCGTTGACGGTTGCGATGACCGCAACTTGCTGGTTGTGTCGCAGAGTCTGGAGTACCTGGCACGTCCTACGCGGGCAGGCGCGCAATTTCGCCTCGTCCCTGACGTAGGCAACCTGAACTCCTTCGACTTTCGACTTACTCGAAAGTCCGCTGCCCAATGCGTACACGGCCGCCCCGCCAATGAGCATGATGAGCACGAAGGCAGCCAGCCCGAACACTACAACGACCATTTTCTGCGTCTTGGTGCTCATTATTCCAGCTTAAGCCTTCGGGCAACTTCGGTGAGCCGTCAAACTGGTCGCCGTCGCTCACCGAGACGTCGCCAATTGTTTATCAACCCGCAAGACCACGGCTCACTCGTCACAATGGAGCGATGCCCCGACAGCTCGACGACCTTGCCTGGCCGATCTCCACCGCGAGGCTCACGCTCCGGCGGGCCCGGCCCGACGACGCCGACGAAGTCCTCTCCTACCGCTCACTGCCCAACGTCGTCGAGTGGATGGGTGAACCCCCAGAAGAGTTCCACGCCCGGTTCGCCGCACCCGAACGGTTCGGCGCGCTGTTACTCATCGAACGCGACGGCGCGGTCATCGGCGAGGTGATGATCAAAGTCGAGGACGCCTGGGCCCCTCCGCGCCTGACCTCCCACGGGCAGGGCGTCCAGGCCGAGCTCGGCTGGTCGCTACGTCCAGAAGAGACCGGCAAGGGTTACGCGACGGAAGCCGTCGAGGCCGCGCTCCGGATCTGCTTCGAGGACCTGGGACTGCGCCGGGTGTTCGCGAGCTGCTTCGCCGCCAACACGCCGTCGTATCGGCTGATGGAACGCGTGGGCATGCGGCGCGAGGCGCACACGGTGCGGGACGGGCTGCACCCGTCCGGCGAATGGATGGACGGCTTCGACTACGCGTTGCTGGCCGACGAATGGCGCCGTCGCCGCCACTGATCTGGATGTCAAGACTGTGCCATTGCGGCTGCGCCGCATCGGCAGGTGGCAGCACCTTGACAGACTCTAGGCCCGGTTTGAGCCGAAAAAAGACATCGCCAAGACGCACGGCTACAGACCTGGAACAGCGCAGAAATGTCAGAGCAATGACTCGCGATCAATCTGCTCTCACCTGCAGCAGTCAGCTGCACCTGGCCGGCGGCACGGGGCGGGGGAGCTCTGAACCCCGGCGTCACGCCCTTTCCGGGAACGGAGCTCTCACCTATGTCCATCACCAGCAAGCGGCTGCGCGCGCTTGTGGCCGGGATGACCGTGGCCCTCGTGCTCGCCGGCTGCGGCAGCCGAGCCGGCGACGAAACGGCCACCGGCGGGGCGGCCCCGGCGGCCAGCTGCGTCGACACCTCCGGCGGCACGATCAAGCTCGGCTTCCTCAACTCGCTCACCGGCGGCATGGCGATCTCCGAGAAGACCGTCTCCAACGTGCTGCACATGGCCGCCGACGAGATCAACGCCAGCGGCGGCATCCTCGACAAGAAGATCCAGTACGTCCAGGAGGACGGGGCCACCGACTGGCCCACGTTCGCCGAGAAGACCGAGAAGCTGCTCACCCAGGACTGCGTGGGCGCGATCTTCGGCGGCTGGACGTCGTCGTCCCGCAAGGCGGTCAAGCCGGTCGTCGAGAAGAACAACGGGCTCTTCTTCTACCCGGTGCAGTACGAGGGCCTCGAGTCGTCGAAGAACATCTACTACACCGGCGCGACCACCAACCAGCAGATCATCCCGGCGATGGACTTCCTCAAGTCCCGCGGGGTGAAGACGCTGTTCCTGGCCGGTAGCGACTACGTCTTCCCGCGCACCGCGAACGCGATCATCAAGCTGTACGCGGCCAAGCTCGGCATCAAGATCGTCGGCGAGGAGTACGTCCCCCTCGACAAGGACGACTGGACCAGCCAGGTCGCGAAGATCGTCAAGGCCAAGCCCGACTTCATCTTCAACACGATCAACGGCTCGTCGAACGTCGGCTTCATCAAGGCCTACTACGACGCCGGCCTGACCGCCGCGAAGACGCCGATCATCTCGGTGTCGATCGCCGAGGAAGAGGCGCCGGCGATGGGCCACTCGGTCACCGGGCACTACGCGTCCTGGAACTACTTCGAGTCGCTCAAGACCCCGACCAACCCGAAGTTCATCAAGGACTGGAAGGCCTACCCGAACAGCAGCGGCGTGACCTCCGACCCGATGGAGGCCGCCTACATCTCGCTGTATCTGTACAAGGCTCTCGTCGAAAAAGCCGGCTCGTTCGACGTCGACAAGATCAACGCGGCGGCGAAGTCGAACACGATCACGTTCGACGCGCCGGAGGGCACGGTCACGCTCGACGGCGAGAACCACCACATCTCGAAGCCCGGCCACATCGGACAGATCAACGCGGACAACCAGTTCAACATCGTCTGGGCCTCCGACGCGTTCATCAAGCCCGACCCGTACCTCAAGGGCTACGACTGGTTCCCGGCCAACGTCCGTGACCAGCTCGTAGACGCCGCCGGCTGATCACCCCACTGCGGGGATGCCTGCCGCCCGCGGCGGGCATCCCCCTGCACAGAGAGAAGAGCCCGTGGACGCTCTGATCACTCCACTGCTGAACGGCAGCGCACAAGGTGCGCTGCTCCTGCTCGCCGCGCTGGGCCTCTCGCTCACCTTCGGCCAGATGGGCGTGATCAACATGGCCCACGGCGAGTTCCTCATGATCGGCGCCTTCAGCGCCTACCTGGTCCAGCAGGTCATCACGGCCAGCAACCTGTCGATCCCGGTCGCGCTGCCGGTCGCGTTCGTCGTCGCCGGTCTGTTCGGACTCCTGCTGGAGATCACGATCATCCAGTGGATGTACCGCCGGCCGCTCGACACGTTGCTGGTGACCGTCGGGGTCAGCCTGATCCTGCAGCAGGCCGCGCTGCAGATCTTCCCGTCCCAGGGCGTCCCGGTCGAAAAGCCGGACTGGCTCGACGGGCAGGTCGACGTCCTCGGCTACGAATGGCCGCTGCGGCAGGTGTTCACGATCGTGCTCGCGGCCGCCTGCGTGGCCGCGCTGGCCGCCTGGCTCAAGTACACGTCGTTCGGCCGGCGCATCCGGGCGACCGTCCAGAACCGGGACCTGGCCGAGACCTCGGGGATCTCCACCCGCACCATCGACCGGCTCACGTTCTTCGCCGGGTCCGGTCTGGCCGGGGTCGCGGGCGTGGCCGCGTCGCTCATCGGCGGCACGAACTCGCAGATGGGCGCCCAGTACATCATCCCGGCCTTCCTCGTCGTCGCGGCCGGCGGCATCGGCCAGCTCAAGGGCACGATCATCGCCGCGTGGGCGGTGGGCGTCGCCCTCGCGTATTTCGCGTACTGGACGACCGGCAGCTTCGCGCAGGTGCTCGCCTTCATCCTCGTGATCGTGTTCCTGCAGGTCCGCCCGCAGGGACTGTTCACGGTGCGGACAAGGAGCCTGGTATGACCAAGCTGAAGCTCAGCGGCATCGTGGTCCTCGCCGTCCTGCTCCTCGGCGTCGCCCCCCTCGTGCTCACCGACCACTGGCTCACCAACCTCGGCAAGTACTGCTGCTGGGCGATCGCCGCCGTCGGCATCGGCCTGGCCTGGGGCCGGGGCGGGATGCTCGTGATGGGGCAGGGGGTGTTCTTCGCCCTCGGCGCCTACTCGATGGCCATGCACCTCACGCTGGAGAGCGCCGGTGGCCGGGTGCCCGGCTTCATGGTGCTCTACGACCCGCTCGCGCCGCTCCCGGCGTTCTGGGAACCGTTCCGCAGCACCTGGTTCACGCTGCTGGCGATCGTGCTGCTGCCGGTGATCGTGGCCGGCCTCCTCGGCTACGCGCTGTTCAAGCGGGGGGTGAAGGGCGCGTACTTCGCGATCCTGACCCAGGCGCTGGCCGTCGCGCTGGCCACGCTGATCAGCTCCACGATCCGCGAGACCGGCGGCGACACCGGGCTCAGCGACTTCAAGTACTTCTTCGGCTTCGTGCTGAACGACCCGGCGAACAAGATCATGGTCTACCTCATCGCCGCCGGGCTGCTCGTCGTCTGCCTGCTCGCGGTCTGGCAGCTGTACCGCAGCCGCTTCGGTGAGCTCCTCGTCGCCACCCGGGACGCCGAGGAGCGCGTCCGCTTCCTCGGCTATGACCCGGGCACGATCAAACTCGTCGCGTTCGTCATCTCGGCGCTGATGGCGAGCATCGGCGGAGCGATGTTCGTGCCGATCGTCGGCATCATCACCCCGGCCGAGATCGGCGCCGCGGCGTCGATCTTCCTGATCGCGGGCGTCGCCCTCGGCGGCCGGGCGTCGCTGTTCGGGCCCGCGCTGGGCGCGATCGCGGTCGGCTGGGGACAGTCGAGCCTCGGCTCGACCTGGCCCGACGGCTGGCCCTACGTCCTCGGCCTGCTGTTCATCGTCGTGATCCTGTTCCTGCCGAAGGGCCTGTCGTCGCTGCCGGCCCGGTTCACCGCGGCCCGTTCCGACGCGCCGCCCGCCACCGTTCCGGCCGAGCTCGAGGAGGTGCGGTCATGAGCCTCGTCGTCACCGATCTCCACGTCGAGTTCTCCGGGTTCGTCGCGGTCGGCGGCGTCTCGTTCGACGCCCACCCCGGCGAGGTCCGGTTCCTCATCGGCCCGAACGGCGCGGGCAAGACGACCTGCATCGATGCCATCACCGGGCTGTCCAAGGGCACCGGGTCGGCGAAGCTCGGCGAGACGGAGCTGCTCGGCAAGCCGGTGCACAAGATCGTCCGCCTCGGGGTCGGCCGCACGTTCCAGACCGCGAGCGTCTTCGACGAGCTCACCGTGCTGCAGAACCTCGACATCGCCGCCGGACGCCACCGCTCGCCGGCCGCGCTGCTGCGGGCCCGGCGCGGCGTCGACTCGTCGATCGAGCGGGCGGTGACGGAGACCGGGCTCGACGGCGAGCTGGCCACGCCGGCCGGCATCCTGTCGCACGGGCAGAAGCAGTGGCTGGAGATCGCGATGCTGCTCGTGCAGGACGCGCAGGTGCTGCTGCTCGACGAGCCCGTCGCCGGTATGAGCCAGGACGAGCGGACCGCGACCGGAGAGCTGCTGCAGCGCGTCGCGGCGAACCACACCGTGGTCGTGGTCGAGCACGACATGGACTTCATGCGCCGCTTCGCCACCCGCGTGACCGTCCTGCACCAGGGCAAGGTCCTCTCCGAGGGCACGGTGGCCGAGGTGCAGGCCGATCCACAGGTGCAGGAGGTCTACCTGGGCACGGCCGGGGCCGCGACCACGGCCGCCGCGGCGGCCGTGCCCGAACTGATGGAGGACTGACATGCTCGAGCTCACCGACGTCGAGGCCGGCTACGGGCGCACCCGGGTGCTGCACGGTGTCACGGTGCCGACGGGCCGGGTCGTGGCCGTGCTCGGCCACAACGGCGCCGGCAAGACGACGCTGCTGCGCCTGGCGATCGGCCTGATCAAACCGTCGAAGGGCCGGGTGCTGTTCGACGGCGAGGACGTCTCGTCGCTCGCCCCCAACCGGCGCATCGCCCGGGGCATGGCCTACGTGCCGCAAGGTCAGCAGGCCTTCGGCCAGCTCACGACGCTGGAGAACCTGCAGCTCGTCGCCGACGGCCGCCGGGGCGGCAAGGCCCTGATCGACGCCCAGCTGGCGCGCTTCCCGGCGCTGGAGAAGTTCGCCACCCGGAAGGCCGGCCTGCTCTCGGGCGGCCAGCGCCAGCAGCTCGCAATTGCCCGGGCCCTGATCACCGGCCCGAAGCTGCTCATCCTCGACGAGCCGACCGAGGGCATCCAGCCGACGATCGTCGCCGAGATCGAGCAGACGATCGTCCAGCTCGCCGCAGAGGGCATCCACGTGCTGCTGGTCGAGCAGCACATCGGCTTCGCCCTCGAGGCGGCCGAGCGGTACGTCGTCCTCGCGTCGGGCCGGGTCACCCAGACCGGCGACGGCGGCGCGGCCGCCACCGCCACCGTGCGGGCCGCCATGGCGATCTGAACTCGCAATGTGGGCGTAACAGCGGGCAGGGAGGATACCCCGCGAGGGGGCGCCACTGTGTCGACGGACAACGCGCGCGCGGCCGCGGAAGACAGTCTCGAGGACTACGCCTTCCGCTATGTACCGCGCACCTTCCGGCGCTGGAGCGCGGCCTCCGTCGGCGCCACCGCCCTCGGGTCGATCGCGTTCCTCGCCGACTTCTCGATCGGCGCGAGCATCGGCATCGACCACGGCACCGCCAACGCCGTGCTCGGCATCCTGTTCGCGTCGGTCATCATCGTCATCGTCGGGGTGCCCGTCGCCTACTACGCGGCCCGCTACAACCTCGACCTCGACCTCATCGCCCGTGGCTCGGGGTTCGGCTACTACGGCTCGATCATCACGACCATCGTCTTCGCCGGCTTCACCTGCATCTTCTTCGCCCTGGAGGGCGCGATCATGGCGCAGGGGCTGCAGGTCGCGACCGACCTGCCGCTCTGGCTCGGCTACCTCATCTCGACGGTCGTGGTGATCCCGATCGTCATCTACGGCATGCGCGCGCTGGAACGTCTGCAGTTCTGGACGACCCCGCTGTGGCTCGCGCTCGCGTTACTGCCGCTGCTGTGGATCCTCGTCTCCGACCCCGAGGCGGTCCGCGCCTTCACCTCGTACACCGGCAATTCCGACGGTTCGATCAAGTTCGGTGCCGTCGTCTCGAGTGCGGCCGTGTGTTTCGCGCTCAGCCCCCAGCTGGCCGAGCAGATCGACTACCTCCGGGCCATGCCGCCGCGCACGCCGTCCAACGCCCGCTCGTGGTGGACGTCGTTCGCGTTCGCCGGGCCGGGCTGGGTCCTGTTCAGCGGCACCAAGCAGGTGATCGGGGTGTTCCTCGCGGTCTATTTGCTGGTGAAGGTCGAACCCGATCTCGGGCATCGCGCGGCCGAGCCGGTCAAGCAGTTCGTCGTGATGTACCAGACCCTGATCCCCGACTGGCTGGCGATCGTCCTCGCCCTGCTGCTCATCGTGGTGGCGCAGGTGAAGATCAACGTGACGAACGCGTACTCGGGCTCGCTGGCCTGGTCGAACGTCTTCACCCGGCTGGCCAAGCACTATCCCGGCCGCACGATCTTCGTGCTGTTCAACCTCGTGATCGCCTACGTGCTGATGATGCTCGACGTCTTCACGCTGATCTCGTTCGTGCTCAGCCTCTACGCGAACGTCGTGATGGCCTGGCTGGTGACGATCGCCGCCGACATCGCGATCAACAAGTGGGTGCTGCGCATCTCGCCGCGCTTCCCGGAGTTCCGCCGGGGCATGCTGCACGACTGGAACCCGGTCGGGCTCGTGTCGGTGGGACTCGCCTCGGTGCTGTCGCTGCTCGCGTTCGCCGGGCTGTTCGGCCCGGACGTCAAGCCGTTCTCGGTGCTCATCGCGATCGGCGTCGCGGTCGTCGCCACGCCGGTCATGGCCCTGGCCACCCGCGGGCGGTACTACCTGCGCCGCCGCTCCGACGGCATCGACTCGCCCCGGTTCGACGCCGACGGCAACCCGTCGGGCGAGCGGCTGCGCTGCCACGTCACCGGGTACACGTTCGAGCGGCCGGATATGCTGGCCTCGGCCGAGAGGGGGCCGCACGGCGAGGTGCAGTACGTCTCGTCGCTGGCGCTCGCGCTCGACGATTCCGATCGATACGTGCTCCCGGCGGAGGTCACCGAGCCCCCGCGCTGGGCGGTCGCCCGGAAGGGGGAGAAGTGAGCGAGGAGCCGGTCGACACCGCGACCGCGATCCTGGTGAGCGCCGCGGTGCTGCTGCGCGAGCGGACGTTCGACGACATCTCCTACCGGGCCCTCGCCGACGAGGTCGGCATCTCCGAGCGCACGATCTACCGCCAGTACCCCACGCGCGCGCATCTGCTCGCCGCGCTCTCCGACTGGATCGAACGGACCTACTTCCCGCTGCCGCCGTTCGTGACCGTCTCCGAGTACTGCGCCGCCGTCCACGAGCGCTTCCGCGCTTTCGACGCGTCGCCCGCTTACGCCTACGTCGGTGCCCGGGCGTCCGCGATTTCCCCGACGCTCGACGGAGCCGGTCCGTCCTACCTCACGAGGGCGATCGAAGCTTTGCTGGACGTCGCGGCGCCGACGCTCAACCGGCGCGATCGGCGGCGGGTGGCGGCGTCGCTGCGCTACTTCTCGTCAGCGATGTTCTGGGCCCGGTTGAGGACGGGTTTCGACCTGGACGCGGCCGAGATCTGCGACGCCTTCGACCGCTCGGTGGGGCCGGTACTAGCGCGCCTACCCGAGGCGACGTGGGTGGAGCAGTGACGGCGCCCGCCGGTTCGGAGCTGAGCGGGACGCAGACCGCGATCCTGGCCGCCTACGCCGAGCTGATCGAGGAGGTCGGCAGCGACGACGTGTCGTTCCGGGTCATCTCGCGCCGAGCCGGCATCGCCCAGCGCACGGTGTTCCGGAACTACCCGACACGCGTCGACCTGCTCCTGGCCACCGCGGCCTGGATCGAAGCGACGCTCTTCGCCCGCGAGGAGCTGGACTCGATCTTCGACGTCCCCCTGGCGATCCGCGACGCGATGCAGCGCTACGACGCGAGGCCGGAGCTAGCGCACGTCGTCGCCGAGACGGCGATGCGCGGTGTGAGCGGCGCGGCCCCTGCGTCCGGCCGGGCACAGCTCGAGCGGCTCCTGGACGCCGAGGTGCCCTCCCTCGACGAGGCCGAGCGTCGGGCGGTCGTCGCGGCCCTGGCGCACCTCGACTCGGTCGGGACCTGGGTGACGTACCGCCGGGAGTTCGGCATGGACCAGCGAGACATTGCGGATGCGGCCGCCTGGGCGGCCGAGGCGGTCCTCGACACGATCCGCGACCGCGTCGCCTCGTAGCTGTTGGTCGCGCTGACGGGTGTCTGCTGTGGTCCGCGGGACGTGGCCCCGCGCGGCGGTCAGCGTCCCGCCGAACGGCCGCCGGCTCCGTAGCCGGCGTCGATGCCGACCAGCCCGGATTCGGGCGCCCTGTTGTTGCCCTGCGCTCCCGGGAACTCGCCGGGTCCCGCCACGGGTGCAGCGTCCTACGGGGTTCCGAGTTCGATCGGAGCGACGTCACGGTCGCGCGCCCGCCGAGGGCACACGGCGCCGAGAATCCGCCGCACGACCGACTCGACTCGTTCGCGCCTCGGGACGAACCGGTCGCGAACATCGACCGGATTTCTCAGCAGGTGAATCTGATCGCGTCGGGGCTGTCCTGCATTGCCTTCCGCCAATCTGACGCCGCCTTCTCGCACTCGGATTTCGTGACCCAGCACGCGCCGCCCGGCCCATCGCTTTTTCCGTCGTATTTCTCGCACTTGTTCGGGCTGAGTGGAAAGATCGGAGAAATATCGTATTTCCGATCATCCTGCGTTCCGCAGGCAGTCAATGACGCCAGTGCCAACCCGGCCAGTATGGTCGCTGCCACCGAGCGCACCCCGAAGCAGCATCGGTCTGGTATAGACATCCGGTCCATCCTTTCGATGGTCCCCGCCGCTGGCCAATCGAGGACGGGTCGGCGACAACCGGTATCGATGGCCTCGCGCAATCGCTGAATGAAACAGAGAGGCTGGCCTCGCGGCTAGCGGGCGCCCAAATGCCTCTTTGCGCGGTCGCGAAGCTCTCACGAGAATTGCGCACCAAGGCTCGGGTTTGAGCATTGTGCGATGCCAACCCACACCTGTCAAGCCTGCGGTGACCACTGAAAAGGGGTCGCTGCCCTATGGCAATCGCGGCAGAGGCTGCGTCGATGGCGAAGTGGCTATTTCTCACCCGTCCGAATGGTTGGTGTCGCCATCCATGCGCACCGTCCTATGTTGTGCGGGTCCATCTGCGTCCTAAAGAGACGCCAGGGCTGCGCGACGCGGCAGATCCAGCGGCGCGCTTCCGCCACTTCGAAAGGATTCCCGGCCGATGAGCGCGACCACCCGAGCCAGCCTCGCCCTGACCGCCAGCACTTCCCTCGCGCCGAATGCGGCGCTCGAGGTCGTCAAGGGCGCGACCGCCCGCGTGAAGGGCGGGGGCTCCGACGTGCTGTTCAGTGGCATCCAGACGTTGGGAGCCGCCTTTTACGTGGAGCGAGAGGCCGACGGCCGTTTGGAACTCTCTCTCAACAGCGGCAAGCGGATCATCGAGATCTGTACGTTCCCCGCCACCGTCACCGAGAAGGATGGGACGACGCAGCTGAAGGTCGGCGGTCTCACTCATTACAAGACCAGCCAGCCGACCGCGCTCGGCTTCATCCCGGTCGGCCCGAAGTCGATCAATGGCTTGGGAATGTACAAGCGGTTTCTTGATGAGGTGAGCGTTGCCCTGAAGAGTGCCGACGGCAACGCCCGGGTCGCCATCGAGGAATCCGCATGATGACTGTCCTGGTCTGGATCGTGCTGCTGGGTTTGTTGTTCGGGGGCCCAGCCAGCGTGCTGCTCAGCCGCAAGTACCCCCGCAAGCTGCCGAGGGAAGACGGCGAGAAAAGTTAGCGCGCGCACAACAGGAGCCGTTAGGTCGGACTGAGAGCCGGTCCAGGATCCGATTGTCGAACTCCCTGGAAGCCCGTGGCGGCACACTGACCTCATTGTGGCACTGTGCTGATTACGCACCTCATAGCCGGTTGGTGGAGCCTTGATGGAAATCGCGCCGGTACTCGGCGAGGCTGCTGTAGGCGCACTCCGTCTGGCCGCAGGCCGGAGGTCAGAAGATCACCTAAGCACTGGTGCAGTATTCGCCGCATTGCCGGAAGTTGAGCCGTATCGGAACTGGCAAAGATTGTGGCTGGAGACCGGCGAGCCGGACAGCCTTCACCTCGGCTGTGCACCGGACGGCGTCTCGCCCGCCACGGCAACGTTCGAAGGTGTTCCGCTCTCCGCGGACCTGTCGTATGCGCTGACGTTGGCGGACGATCTCCGGCAAACCTATGGCTTTTCCGAGGTCTCCGTCGGACTGCTGGCTGTCGCGATCGCGGCCGATCCGAATTCCGGGGCGGCGCGGCGACTCAGTGCTCACGGCGTCACCTCGGACGCGCTGCTTCAGTTGGTCCAGCGTGAGATCCTGGGCGACAGCTTGGTGGGTTTGAACGAGTTTCTCGATCGGCGGCGGTTCTCCATTGTCCGAGCGGATACCTCCACACCGCTGCCACCACAAGAACCGCGCGTCCCTGTCCCACGCGCATCGCTACCGTCACCGATTCGGCAGTCTGCTGCTCGGCCACGACTGCGTCGGATCGCCTGGACTGCGCTCAGCTTCCTGGCCGTTGCCGGCATCGTCCTGGCGATCAACACCTCGCCGAGCTTCAGACCCATGACGGGCCTGAAGTACCCGCCGGACCCGCCTCCAGTCGCGGCACACATGGTGACCACGTCCGATGTGCGATCGGCTATGGGCGCCGAAGCCGTCGCGCTCCAGGACCGACTGCCCGATCTCAACTTATGGACAAGTCACAGCCCGCTGGTCGTCGACTACCGGAATGCTGCCGTCAAGGCGGGCTGGCAGCGGGAGTGGGCGAGTGCTGATCAGACGCGCCGAGTCCTCATCCGCATCGTGGAAGTCAGCGAATCCGCCGAACTCCAGCACCTTCGTCGTTACTGCGCGCCGACGAGGACAACGACCGAGCCCGCAGGTTCGCCGTTCGTGCGCTCCGGATTCACTGCCAACTCCGGCGCTCAGGCTCTTTTCTGCGTGCTCTTCGAGAAGGGCAACCTTAGCGTCCTCACTATCGTGAGGGTGGACGAGGGCAGTGTGGATTCCCTGACGCCGGCCCTCGCTAACCGACTCGCATGGCGTCAGATGTCCCTTCTGGCCGGCTACACCTCCCCACCGCCGGTCGATCGTGAGACCCATTACGCCCGGGACAACATCAATCGTTGGCTTATTCGGTCTACCATCCTCACGCCGTTGATCGTCTGGCTGCTGATAACGCTGGTCGACCGAGCGACGTGGCGACGTCTGCGTCACAGGTTGTTGCCCCAGAAGAGGCGTGACCCGTTCGTCATCGCCGTCGATCCGGTGTCACGGCTGGCGCTATCAGAAGCCAGGGCATTCGCCGTCCTGAAGGTACTCGCATGCGTCTGGGTGCTCCGGCTCTCCGAAACGTTTCTGTTCGGATTTGGATCGACCGGGCTGCTCGTGCTGCTCATGTTCTGCATAGTGTCTACAGCCGAGTCGCGGCTGCTGCGCCGTCGTCGGGGGCGCTTCGCGGCGCGCCCATTCAAAGGATCCAGCCGGGTGCTCGCGGCAATTGGTCTACTTGTGACCGCGGCACTGGTGTTCACCGCGTATCTGATAGCGCTAGGCGGCATCTCCATGGCCGCTCTGGGCTTCAACCCGGTCGGCGCCGACTACGTCACCGGGCGCCTCGGCTGGATCGGTATCTTGTTCGCGCTGGTGCCCCTCGCCATCGCCATTCTCCCGCTGATGCTCGTGCGGCGCGTTGCGATGGGCCGGTTGCGACACGAAGCGCAGAGCGTGCCGGGCAAGCACATTACTATTGTTGCGCTCGTTCGCCGACGACAAGCGACGCCTGCGAGCCCGTCGTTTGGATCGGGCGTCCGTCGTCGATCGGCTGTGCCTACGCCGCTTCGAGCGCTTCGAGGAGGTCCTTGCCGCCGCGCTCTCCACGATCGGCCCGGTCATAGCGCTCGGCCAGCCCGGAGAACGACTTCCTCCGGCTCTCGGCGCCGTCCGCCAGGAGTACCCGATGGACGCCTGGGAGGCAGGCGTGGGAAAGCTGATCCAAGACTCGGCGTTCGTCTGCATGGTCGTGGGGCGTTCACAGTCGCTGGTGACCGAGCTGCGGGCGGTCAAGCAACTCGGCGCGTTGAATCGTGCGTTCTTTCTGCTGCCACCATGTGGGCGTGCCGATCAGCGAAACCGTCTTGCCGTGCTCTCGGCCGAACTCGGTATCCCATGGGGGCGGCTCCTTCAGGCGACGAAGACCGGAGACGTGCTGCTGGTAGCGTTGAACTCCGATCCGGACCGAGCAGTGATCTTCACGTCGGCGGGCCCGGACGATGTCAGCTATGAGGCGGCCGTACACGCGGCTGTGCTGCTGCTTGGATTGCCCGAAGCTGATGCTAGTGCTCCGGTGCGGCAGCTCGTGAACGGCTTCTGGCGCCGCACTTCCGAGGTCCGGTCCGAGTCCGCGGCCCTCTCTGCGCCGCCGCCGCGGGTAGCGATTTATGCGCCCGGCCAGGCGCCGGTTTACAAGCCGCTCTATCGGCGACACGCCAAGGCGCTGGGCGTAACGGTCATCACAAGTTCATGGGTGCTCTCCCTGATGTCATATCAAATTATCACGGGGGTGAGCTCCCGATACGACCCTGAGATCCCTACCGGAGATTGGGTAGCGACTACGCTCACTCAGGATGACATTTCCGGTAAACTCTACGGCGTCTTCGACTCGCGCAAAATCGCCACAATAGACCCGAATAAGGCAGAAGTCCGCTCTGTGATTGAAACAGGCGACCCCACCGATGAAATGATTGTGCACGGAAAGACCGCTTTCGCTGTCTCACGGCTCGCCGGAACGGTTACTGCCTTTAGTCTGGTCACGCGGCAGGCGCTGTGGAAAGCGCACCTACCGCACGGTGTGCGTGGTCTGGCGCTTCATGGCGGTCGTATAGTTACTGTCCTCCCAGCTCAGCATTTGGTCATCTCGATTTCCGTGCGCGACGGCCGCCAAACCGTGAAACGGACGGTCAACGGAACGCCGTGGGGCATAGCCTTCATTCGTGGCCAGTTCGTGGTTCCGCTCGTCGATCGAGCCCAGCTCGCCTATCTGGCCGCCGACGACCTGACGATTACCAGGACGGTGAAAACGGTACCGGGCCCGCAACAGGTTTACGCCCAGGGACCTCTGCTTTGGGTCCTCGCCCCCACGGCCGACCTCGTCGTCAGCCGGCGCGCGGACGGCACCGGCCCCAGTAGGGGGTACCAGTTTGGGCTCGTGGATCCGGCGGCCTCGATGTCCTCGAGCGGCAGCTGGGTCGCGATCGAGGGCGATGAGCGAGTGAGCCTGATCTCGCCGGACGAGCGCCTCTTTCGAGTTCCTCTGCCGTATTCCGCTATCTACTCTCTGTGTGTGACTCGCGCGGGGGAAGTCTTCGTTGGAACCAAGGGATCGGTGGCCCAGCTGCGCTAAGACGCCAGTCAGGAGACTCGCCGGGGGTGGGCTGCAAAATCGAACGCAGCAATCTGCCGCGGTTGACTGCTTCGCTAGTTCCTCGATCTGGACCTGGAGCGTCCCGGAGCGCGGGTCCACGGCTCGGGCTCGGTGAGGGTCGCAGCGTCCAGTCTGCTTCCGTCGTAATGCCGAGGCGCGGGATGTCGATGCCTTCTGCGCACTCGTCCCCGGTCTGTGCGAGGTGGACCTGCCGCGGCCGAGCAGCAGCGGCCGGCTCGCTCGTCACGTGCGGAGTGACGGTCGGAGCGGCCCGGCACATGGTGGGGCCTGCTCGCCCTCGAAACGGTCCCTCGCTCAGGGCTTACGGGCGACCGCGCCGTACACGGAGACCAACTCGTCGGAGCGGTCGGCGAAGCGGTCCTGGTCGTCGGGGTGCCAGCGGTGCACCAGCGTCACGCCGGGATCGACCAGCTCCAGCCCGTCGAAGAAGCTCTCGATCACCGGCTTCGGCCGCACCTGCATCGTGACGCCCCGGGCCGCGTAGATCTCCTCGACCTTCTTCCACTGTTCGGGCAGGAAGTCGCCGGTGAGATGCGACAGCGCAAGGTAGGAGCCGGACGGCAGCGCGTCCAGCAACTGGCCGACGATCCGGTGCGGCTCGTCCGCGTCGCCGATGAAGTGCAGGATCGCGACGAGCAGCAGCGCGACCGGCTGGTCGAAGTCGAGGGTGCGCTTCGCGGCCTCGATGATCCGTTCCGGGTCGCGGAGGTCGGCGTCGAGGTAGTCGGTGACGCCTGACGGGTTGCTCGCCAGCAGCGCCCGCGCGTGGGCGAGCACGATCGGGTCGTGGTCGGTGTACACGACGCGCGCGCCCGGGTCGATGCCTTGCGCGACCTCGTGCACGTTCGGCGCCGTGGGCAACCCGGTGCCGATGTCGAGGAACTGGCGGATGCCCTGTTCCGCGGTCAGATAGGTGACGGCCCGACGTAACCAGTCGCGGTTGGCGCCGGGGGCGACGTCGCTGGCCGGGTTGGAACTGCGGCCGTGCTCGGCCGCCGTGCGGTCGGCCGGGAAATTGTCCTTGCCGCCGAGCAGGTAGTCGTAGACCCGAGCCGGATGTGGGACGTCGGTGCGCAGGTCGACCGGCGCGCGGTCGGTGGCCCGGGAAGCAGCTTCGGTCATCCACTCAGCGTCAGTCACGTCGATCCTTACTCGTCCCGGTGACAACGACGCCGATACTAGTGCGCTCGGTCTGATGAGGACACCGGTGGAGAGCGAGTTCGTCTCCCGCGACGGTCCGGCGCCGCGGTAGCGGCACCGGACCGGCTGTGGTTCCCGGCTCAGGCGTGCACGAGTGCCGCTTCCGCGGTGACGTCGGACTTCCGCGTGTTGATCATGATCAGGGTCAGCACGGTCGCCACGCCGATCAGCCCGGCGCCGACGGCGAAGGCCACGTGGTAGCCGTGGATGCTGGCCGCCGACGCCGCAGCGGCCGACGGGTGGTCGACCAGGTACGCGCTCACCGCGCTGGCGAACAACGTGTTCAGCAGCGCCGTTCCGAGCGCGCCGCCGAGTTGCTGGGACGTGTTGAGCAGGGCACTGGCGACGCCGGCGTCGTGCTCGCCGATGTTGGTCAACGCCAGGCTCGACGTGGAGACGAAGAACAAGCCCAGCCCGAGACTGATCAGGATCTCCGCCGGCAGCACGTGGGCGCTCCAGCTGGTCGTCTCGGTCAGGGTGACGAGATAGGCCAGCCCGACAGTGGCCAGCACACCGCCGACGACGGTCAGCACCTTGGGCCCGACCCGGGGCAGCAGTGAGCTGGCCACGGTTGCCGAGACGACGATCCCGGCGCTGAACGGGAGGAACGCGAAGCCCGACTTCAACGCGCTGTAGCCGAGGTTCTGCTGCATGTAGTACGCCAGGAACAGGAACATCGCGAAGAGGCCGGCCCCGACCAGCAGCGATCCGCCGAGCGCCGCGCCCCGGTTGCGGTCGAGCACGATCCGCATCGGCAGCAGCGGGTGGCTGGTGCGGAGCTCCCAGACGACGAACGCGAGGAGCAGCACCGCGGCGCCGGCCAGCCAGCCGACGGTGGACCCGTCGGTCCAGCCCGAGCCCGGCTTCGCGGCCTCGGTGAAACCGTAGACGAGGGCGGCGAGACCGGCGCTGACCAGGACCGCACCCGGGACGTCGTACCGAGTGTCACCGTGGGCCCGGCTGTCCTTCACCAGCGGGAGCGAGGCCAGCGCGGCGAACAGCGCGATCGGGACGTTCACCAGCAGGCACCAGCGCCAGCTCGCGTACTCCGTGAGCACGCCACCGAGAATCAGTCCGATCGCCGCGCCGCCGCCGGAGATCGCGCCGTACACGCCGAAGGCGCGGGCCCGTTCGCGGGCATCGGTGAACATGACGGAGATCATCGAGAGGGCGGCCGGGGCGAGCAGCGCGGCGAAGGCGCCCTGTAGGGCCCTGGCCCCGAACAGCGTGAGACCGCTCTGGGCGGCGCCGCCCAGAGCGGAGGCCGCGGCAAAGCCCGCCAGACCGATGACGAATGCCTTCTTGCGACCGGTGTAGTCGGCGATCCGGCCGCCGAGCAGGAGCAGGCCGCCGAAGGTCAGGGTGTAGGCGGTCACCATCCATTGGCGGTCGGCGTCGCTGATGTCGAGTGCGCGCTGGGCCGACGGCAGGGCGATCGTCACGATGGAGGCGTCGAGGACGACCATCAGCTGGGCGATCGCGATCACCCCGAGCGCCCACCACCGCCGCGGGTCGACCGGAGAGAGGGTGGGGTCCGACTCCTCGGTCGGCGTCCGCGCCTCGCTGGGCGGGTCGCCGATATCGGAAAGGGTCATGGTGCAGCTGTCCTTCGTCTATTTCGTCAGGCCCGGGAGGGCCAGCACCGAGGGACCCGGCGCGCGGACCGGTCGACGTTGCCCGGCTAAGTGGAGAAGCATTTCAACTTCTCCGACGCACAGTAGCCGACAAGTGGAGAGGCTTGTCAACTTGAGAGACGTCTCTCAAGTTCGACTGGACGGGCACCCGGCGGCGGACTAGGGTGTCGCCGTGAGCATCACTGGTCAGGCCGGGTCGGCGGTCAGGCCCCTGCGGCGCGATGCCGAGCGCAATCGGCAACGCATCCTCTGCGCGGCCCGCACCCTCGTGGCCGAGAAGGGGCTGGCGCTCAGTCACGACGAACTGGCTGAGGCGGCCGACGTCGCCGTGGGCACCGTGTACCGGCGCTTTCCCGACAAGGCCTCGCTGTTCGAGGCGCTGTTCCGCGACGAGCTCGACCGGGTCGTGGCGCAGGCCGACTGCTGGTTGACGATCACCGACGCCTGGCAGGCGCTCGAGACGTTCATGGTCGATCATCTCGAGATCCAGGCGAACAACCGAGGCTTCAAGGATCTGATGCTGCAGTCCGCGGAGCAGTTCGACCTGATGAGCTACTTCCAGCAGAACATCGTGCCGGTGATCGGGAAGCTGGTGGAGCGGGCGCACGAAGCCGGGGTGCTGCGGCCCGGCGTCTGCGTCCAAGATCTCGTCGTCGCCTCGATCATGGTCGGCGCCGTGATCGACAGTGCCCGTGACGTCGACCCGGATCTGTGGCGCCGCTACCTGGCCGGTCTCCTGGACGGATTCCGGGCCGTGTACCCCGCCCCGCTGCCGGGTTCGCCCCCGACCGCCGACCAGCTGGACCTGATCAAGCGTGGGTGCGCCCCGCCGATGCGCTAGAGAAAGTAGTCCAACTGCAGCGGCTCGAGCTATGGCCGGCCAGGTCCGGCATGGACCTTGCGCGAAGCTTGCTCTCGACGGCGCCCGTGCTCGTCTCAGTCGGTTTCCGGGCCGGCGCAGTAGTCGCAGTCGGGCGGACACTCAGCGGCTGTGGCGGCCCCGTGCTCGGGCGACGAGTACGGACGCCGAGCCGGCGGACTCGGCCGGCGTCCACCCGACGGATCGGTTCGGGGCGTCGAGATGAGTGCGGACGAAGACATCAGAGCCTCCAACAGGCTGCAGACGTGAAGAAGTGACGACAGTGGGGGATCGGGATCGATCCGGCCTCGGGCGTACCGGCGCCGGTGGGCCGGTCTCGCGCGCAACGAGGACGTCGCCGGGGGTCGACCCGACGCTCTCGTCCCGGACGTTACGCCTTGCGCTCGACCGAGTCGAATACATAGATCCGCCCGCATAGGCTCCTCCGCAGCGACACCCGAGAGGCTGAGGAGGAACGACGTGAGCGACGAGCCGGACGAGTTCTCGTATCTCGCGGAGGAAGCGGCTGAGGTCGGAGCGCCCGCGGCCCTCCCGGCGGTCCGGCGGATCGGCGTCGCCACCCCGGCCGGCGCGGTCAGCGCTCTCCTGTGGGAGGAGTCCCCGCAGCTGACGCTGCTCCACGGCGGCGGCCTCAACGCCCACACCTGGGACGCAACGCTCCTCGCCCTGGCCCGCCCGGCCCCGGGCCAGGCCCAGGCCCGCCCGGCCCCGGGCCAGGCCCAGGCCCGCCCGGCCCCGGGCCAGGCCCAGGCCCGGCCGGCCCTGGCGGTGGACCTGCCCGGCCACGGCGACTCCGACTGGCGCGACGACTTCGACTACGCCCCGCGGCCGAACGCCCAGGCGGTGGCCGCCGTCCTCGACGCCGTCGCGCCGGGCGTGCGTCAGACCGTCGTCGGCCAGTCGCTCGGCGGTCTGACCGGCATCGCGCTGCTGGAGGCGCGCCCCGACCTCGTCGGGCGGCTGGTGCTGGTCGACGTCAGCCCCGGGCTGCGGCCCGAGGACACGGCCCAGGTCCGCGACTTCCTCAGCGGTCCGCTCGTGTTCGGCTCCCGGGACGAGGTGGTCGAGCTGGCGCTGGCCGCCGGCATCGGCTCCGACCGGACGGCGCTGGCCCGGGGCGTGGCGCTGAACACCCGGGTACGCCCGGACGGCTCGGTCGTGTTCAAGCATCATCTGGCCAGCCCGCCGCCGGGCGGCCGGCTGGGCGTCGACTTCCGCGACCTGTGGCCCGCGTTGGAGAGCTCCGACGTCCCGGTCCTGCTGGTCCGCGGCACGCACGGCTACCTGAGCCCGGAAACCGTCGACGAGTTCCGCACCCGGGTGCCGCGGGCCGAGATCGTCGAGATCGACGCCGGCCACAACGTGCAGGAGCAGCAGCCGGCCGCCCTGGCCGCCGCGATCGACGCGGCCCTGAAGCCTTAAGACGTTATCCAGTCGGCCAGGAGCTGCCTGCGGTCGTCCGACAGGTGGACCCCGTACTCGTCCAGCAGGTCGCGCTGGGCCTGGGCCGCGGCCTCGACCCCGTCTCGGGCGTCGATGAGCTCGAAGAGCCGGCTGTGCAGCCGCACCCAGCGCTCCGTGAGCTCGGGACTGTCACCCGCCTCGGCGATCTCGGACTCGATCATCCCGGTGGCGACCGAGCGCACCACCGCGCTGCAGACCTGGAGCAGCGGGTTGCCGGTCGCCCGGGCGATCGCGTCGTGAAAATCGACGTCGGCCCGGCTCCAGGCGCTCCGACCGGCTCCGGCCGCGGTGCGCAGCCGCTCGAGCGCGGCCCGCATCTCGGCGATCTGGGTCTCGTCGTGCAGCCGGGCGGCCAGGAACGAGGCCGCGCCGTCGAGCAGGATCCGGAACTGCAGCAGGTCCTCGAACGAGATCTCGCCCGAGCGGGCCAGCTTGGCCATCGGGCGACGCAGGGTCTCGGGGCTGAGCGGCAGCAGCTCGGCGCCCTGCGGATCGCCCTGCCGGGACCGGAGCAGGCCGTTGCTCTCCAGCACCCGCAGCGCCTCGCGGATCGTCGAGCGGGAGACCTGGAACTGACGCATCAGCTCGCGCTCGCTGGGCAGCCGCTCGCCGGCGCGTAACTCTCCCCGCCGGAGCGCGGACTCGATCTGCTCGACCACCCGCTCGTAGGCCCGGACCGGCCGGACCGGCTCGAACATCGACCGATCGCCTCCCTCCGCGTCGGTAACCAGCCGTTCACACAAGTCGAAACGGGATTGTCATCGGTGGCGACGGGTCAGATCGTTGACCCGAAATCCGCCGCCGTGCCAGGCTGTCGGCCAACACCCTAGTGGACTGGTCCGACCAGTGAAGGCTTTGCGGAGGTGTGGGCGTCTTGGCCGTACGGAGAGTGCTGAGCACTGCGATCGGCGCCTTAGCGCTGTGTCTGGCCGCCACCGCCTGTTCGGCCGGTGACGATTCGTCCAGCAAAGGTCCGACCAGCGAGAAGACGTCGGCGACGTTCGGCTTCACGGCCGCGCCCGACAACCTCGACTTCACCACCACCGACGGGGCGGCGATCCCGCAGGTGCTGCTCGACAACGTCTACCAGGGCCTGGTGAAGCTCAGCCCGGACGGCAAGATCGTCGGCTCGCTGGCCAAGTCGTGGACGGTGTCGCCCGACAACAAGACCTACGACTTCCAGCTCCAGCCGAACGCGACGTTCTCCAACGGCGACAAGTTCACCGCCGACGACGTCAAGTTCAGCATCGAGCGGGTCAAGAGCTCGGCCTGGAAGATCTCGCTCAAGGCCTACATGGACGTCGTCGACCAGGTGCAGGTGGTCTCGCCGACCGAGGTCAAGGTGGTGCTCAAG
Source organism: Cryptosporangium phraense (assembly GCF_006912135.1). Classification (NCBI taxonomy): domain Bacteria; kingdom Bacillati; phylum Actinomycetota; class Actinomycetes; order Cryptosporangiales; family Cryptosporangiaceae; genus Cryptosporangium; species Cryptosporangium phraense. The sequence continues at coordinate 157,876 of NZ_VIRS01000013.1, forward strand.
CAGCCCAGCAACGACTGGCTGTTCCGGATGACGACGCGGATCGGCGCGATGTTCGACCCCCAGGGGGTCACCGACCTGGCCAACAAGGCGATCGGCACCGGGCCCTACACGGTCTCGCAGTTCAACCGGAACGACTCGGTCGTCCTCACCGCGCGCAGTGACTACTGGGCCACCAAGCCCAAGCTCAAGACCGTCAAGTTCCAGTACTTCAGCGACACCAACGCCGAGAACAGCGCGCTGCTCTCCGGCGGCATCGACGGCATCATCGCGCTCCAGACGCCCGACACGCTCGGCCAGTTCAAGAGCAACTCCGACCTGACCGTGTCCCAGGGCACGACCAACGGTGAGGTCGTGCTCTCGATGAACAACGCCAAGGGCGTGTTCACGAACAAGGCGCTGCGCCAGGCGGTGAACTACGCCATCGACCGGAAAGCCTTGGTCAAGGCCGCCTATGGGGGTTACGGCTCGCTGATCGGCAGCATGGTGCCGCCGACCGACCCCTGGTATCAGGACCTCTCGAACGCCTACCCGTACGACGCGGCGAAGGCGAAGGCCCTCATCGCCCAGTCCGGGGTGAAGAACCCGTCGGTGGCCTTCAAGATCCCGAACCTGCCCTACGCGGTGTCGTCCGCCCAGGTGGTCAAGTCCGACCTGGCCAAGGTGGGCATCACGGCGAACATCTCGGTGCTGCAGTTCCCGGCGGCCTGGCTCGACCAGGTGTTCACCAAGCACGACTTCGACATGTCGATCATCGCCCACGTCGAGGCCCGCGACATCGCGACCTACGGCGACAAGAAGTACTACTGGGGCTACGACAACCCGGCCGTCACGAAGCTCCTCGCCGAAGCCGACGCCGGTACGCCCCAGCAGCAGATCACCGACTACCAGCAGGTCGCCAAGACGCTCTCCGACGACGCCGTCAGCGACTGGCTGTTCCTCCTGCCGAACATCGAGGTCCTGCGCAAGGGCCTGAGCGGGGTGCCGGTGAACGGCCTGTCCGAGTCCTTCGACGTCAGCGGCGTGAGCTGGGGCAGCGGCTCGTGATCGGCCGTCTGGCCATCAGGACCGGGATCCTGGTGGCCAGCCTGGTCGTCGCCTCGATCGCGGTCTTCCTGATCATGGCCGTGCTCCCGGGCGATCCGGCCACGGTGAAGCTCGGCGTGAACGCCAACCCGGCCCAGGTCCAGGAGCTGCGCCACCAGTTCGGCACCGACCGGCCGCTGGTGGCGCAGTACCTGTCGTGGGTCGGTGGGCTGATGCACGGCTCGTTCGGCACCTCGTACCTGACCAACGCCGCGGTCGGGCCGCAGATCGCGGCCAAGATCCAGGTGACGCTCTGGCTGGTGGTGCTCGCCCTGGTCGTCGCGGTGGTGGTCGCGGTCCCGATGGGCGTCCTGGCCGCCGTGCGCTCCCGCCGGGCCGACGGCGCCGCGCTGGCCGGCGTCAGCCAGCTGGGCATGGCCGTGCCCAGCTTCATCCTGGCGATCCTGCTCATCGACCTGTTCGCGGTCCGGCTGCACTGGGTGCCCTCCGGCGGCTGGGTGCCGCCGACGGCCGGCCCGGGGCCGTTCCTCAAGCAGGTCGCGCTGCCGGTCCTGTCGCTCGGGCTGATCCAGGCCGCGCTGCTCAGCCGGTACGTCCGGTCGGCCACGCTCGACGTCCTGCGGGAGGACCACATCCGGACGGCTCGGGCCAAGGGCCTCTCGCCGGGCCGGGCCTTCCTCCGCCACGGGCTGCGCAACGCCGCTATCCCGGTGGTCACCGTGCTCGGCCTGCAGCTGGCGGCGCTGCTGATCGACGCGATCGTCATCGAGAAGGTGTTCGTCATCCCGGGGCTGGGCAGCCTGCTGCTGACCTCGGTCTCCAACCGGGATCTGCTGCTCGTCCAGGGCATCGTGATGGTGCTGGTGGGGGCCGTCCTGGTGATCAACTACGTGGTCGACCTGGCCTATGTCGCCATCGACCCGCGGCTGCGGAGGTCGGCGTGAGCATCGCCGATTCCGTCCGCCTGTCCCGGCCCCGGCCCCGGCGCCGTCGGCGTGCGCCGACGATGGTCGTCGGTGCGGTGATCGTCGGTCTGGTGCTGCTCGCGGCCCTCGTCTCGTTCGTCTGGACGCCGTTCGACCCGACGGACGTCGACGCCGCGGTCCGACTGCGGGGCCCGAGCGGGACGCACTGGCTGGGCACCGACACGCTCGGCCGGGACGTCTTCAGCCAGCTGCTCGTCGGCGCTCGCACCACGCTGTTCGTCGGCGTGATCGCGGTCGGCGTCGGGGCGATCGTCGGCACGCCGCTGGGCATCGCGGCCGGGATGACCGACCGGATCGTCTCGGAGCTGATCCGGCGGTTCATCGACCTGCTGCTGGCGTTCCCGGCGCTCCTGCTGGCCGTCATGTTCGGCGCGGTCTACGGGGCCAGCACGCTGACCGCGATGCTGGCGATCGGCATCGCGACCGCCCCGGCGTTCGCCCGGCTGGCCCGGGCCGGAACTCTGCAGGTGATGGCGAGCGAGTACGTGCTCGCGGCCCGGGTCGCCGGGCGGCGGGCGCCGGCGATCGCGGTGCGGCACGTGCTGCCGAACATCGCCGGGGTGCTGATCGTGCAGGCGTCGGTCTCCTACGGCATCGCCGTGCTGGCCGAGTCGGGCCTGTCCTACCTGGGCTTCGGCACGCCGCCGCCCACCCCGTCGTGGGGCCGGATGCTGCAGGACGCACAGACGCTGATCTTCACCGACCCGCTGCTCTCGCTGTGGCCGGCCGCGGCGATCGCGCTCGCCGTACTCGGCTTCAACCTGCTCGGCGACGGCCTGCGCGACCGGTTCGACCCTCGTCTGGAGCAGCGCCGATGAACGCCGTGCTGACCGTCGACCGGCTCTCGGTGGGCGCCGGGGACACCCCGCTGGTCCGGGACGTCTCGTTCACGCTGGGCCGGGGCGAACGCGTCGGGCTGATCGGCGAGTCCGGGTCGGGCAAGTCGCTGACCGCGCTGAGCGTGCTCGGCCTGCTGCCGGAAGGCGTCCGGGCCGAGGGATCGATCCGGCTGGCCGGCGTCGACCACGAGCTGGTCGGGGCGGGGGAGCGAGAGCTGGGCCGCATCCGGGGCAAGCAGCTGACGATGGTCTTCCAAGAGCCGATGACCTCGCTCGACCCCACCCAGCGGATCGGCGACCAGGTGGCCGAGGTCCTGCGGATCCACTCCCGGATCAGCCGGACGGCCGCCCGCGCCCACGCGGTCGAGCTGCTGGAACGGGTGCGGCTGCCGGATCCTGCGCGGACGGCGAGGGCGTACCCGCACCAGCTCTCCGGCGGTCAGCGGCAACGGGTGGTGCTGGCGATCGCGCTGGCCAACCGGCCGGCCGTGATCCTCTGCGACGAACCGACCACCGCGCTGGACGTGACCGTGCAGGCGCAGATGCTGGCCCTGATCGAGCAGGCGGTGGCCGACGACGGCAGCGCGTTGCTGTTCATCACCCACGACCTGGCCGTCGTCGCGACGATCTGCGAGCGCGTGCTGGTGATGTACGGCGGCCGGATCGTGGAGAGCGGCCCGGTGGCGGACGTGTTCCGGCGTCCGCGGCACCGCTACACCGCCGGTCTGCTCGCCGCGTCCGATCTCACCGCCGACGACGGCACCGGCCGGCTGCCCACGATCCCCGGCAGCGTGCCCGGGGCCGGCCGGTTCCCGGCCGGCTGTGTGTTCCGCACCCGGTGCGCGGCCGCGACCGACGTCTGCGCCGAGCTCCCGGAGTGGACGCCGACCGGCGGCGGGGGATACGCCTGCTGGCACCCGGCGGGCACGCCATGAGCCTGATCGAGGTCGACGACGTGCACCGCGTCTACGGCTCGGGCCGCTTCGGCGGGCGGACCGTGCACGCGCTGCGCGGGGTGAGCTTCGCGGTCGAGCGCGGTGAGCGGTTCGGCATCGTCGGCGAGTCCGGGTCCGGCAAGTCGACGCTGATCCGGCTGCTCGCCGGGCTCGACCGGCCGACGTCGGGAATGGTCCGGTTCGACGGCCGGGAGGTCTCCGGCCGCAGCGAACGGCAGCTGCGGTTCCTGCGCGAGCAGTTGCAGGTCGTGTTCCAGGACCCGATGAGCTCGCTGGACCCCCGGATGAACGTCCGGCAGATCGTCAGCGAGCCGCTGATCGGTACCCGGCATCCGGACCCGGTCGGCCGGGTCCGCGAGCTGCTGGCCGCGGTCGGGCTGGAGGCCGGTGCGGCCGACCGCTACCCGCACCAGTTCTCCGGCGGGCAGCGGCAGCGGATCTCGATCGCCCGCGCGCTGGCTCCGCAGCCCTCGGTGCTGATCGCCGACGAGCCGGTCAGCGCCCTGGACGTCTCGGTGCGGGCGCAGATCCTCAACCTGCTCGCCGACCTGGTCGACGAGTTCGCGCTGACGATGGTCTTCGTCTCGCACGACCTGTCGGTGGTGCGCCGGGTCTGCGACCGGGTCGCTGTGCTGCGCGACGGCGAGCTGGTCGAGGTGGGCACGACCGAGCAGGTCTACTCCGATCGCGCGCAGCCGTACACGCGCCAGCTCGTCGCGGCGATCCCGACCATCGAGCGGGCGCTGGCCGGTGTGGATGCCGAACAGCTGGCCGGCCAGGTCGCCGCCGCCGGCGGCGCTCCCGAGAAGAGCGCTCCTGACGGGAGCGCTCCTGACGGGAGCGCTCCGGTCGGCGCTCGGAAGGATGAGGAGGGGTGATGGAGGACTTTTCCGGGCTGCCGATCGGCGCCGGCTGGCGCCCGGCCGCAACCACGTCCCCGGTCCTTTTCCCTTTCGACGGCAGTCCGGTCGGTGAGGCTCCGGTCGGCGATCTCGACGCGGCCCGCGCCGCGCTCGACGCCGCCGCCGACGTGGCCCCGGCGGTGGCCGCCCTGCCGACGCGAATCCGGCACGACGTGCTGCTCGGCGTGCACGCCCGGCTCACCGCGTTCCGCGACGAATTCGAGCGCTTACTGGTCCTGGAGACCGGCAAGCCGCTCAAGGACTGCCGCACCGAGGTGTCCCGCACTCTGCTGACGCTCGTCACGTCGGCCGAGGAAGCGGCCCGCATCCACGGCGAGACCGTGCCGCTCGACGGCCTACCGGCCGGCGACGGGATGGTCGGCTTCTACCTGCGGGTACCGATCGGCGTCGTCGTCGGCATCGCCGGGTTCAACTACCCGCTGCTGCTGGCCACCCACAAGATCGGCCCCGCGCTGGCGGCCGGCTGCCCGATCATCGTCAAGCCGGCTCCGCAGACACCGCTGGCCACGCTCCGGCTCGTCCAGCTCCTGCGCGAGGTGGGGGCCGAGCACGGCGTCCCGGCCGCGGCCGTCCAGCTGGTCACCGGCGGCGCCGACGTCGGTGCTGCGCTCACCACCGATCCGCGGGTCGCGGCCGTGTCGTTCACCGGATCGGCGCTCGTCGGGCACCGGATCGCCCGCGCCGTCGCGCCCCGCAAGACGCTGCTCGAGCTGGGCAACACCACCGCGCTGATCGTCGCCGAGGACGCCGACCTGCCGGCCGCGGCCGCGGCGGTGGCCCGGGGCGGCTTCTACGCGTCCGGTCAGGCCTGCATCTCGGTCCAGCGGGTGCTCGTCGTCGAGTCGGTCCGCGACCGGTTCCTGGAACTGCTGACTCCCCAGGTCGAGGCACTGGTGGTCGGCGATCCCCGAGAACCCGACACCGACGTCGCCCCGCTGATCGACCCGGCCGCCACCGAGCGGGTGGCGTCCTGGGTCGACGCCGCGGTGGCCGCCGGGGCGTCGGTCCTCACCGGGGACGGCACCCGGCCGACCGTACTGGCCGACGTCCCCGACGACGTCGACGCCTGGGACGAGGAGATCTTCGGGCCGGTCGTGTGCGTGCGGTCGGTGCCCGACGTGGACACCGCGATCCAGGCCGCCAACCGCTCGCGCTACGGCCTGCACGCGAGCATCTGGACGCGTTCGCTGGCCCACGCCTTCGCCGCACTGCACCGGCTGGAGGTGGGTGGCGTGGTCGTCAACGACCTGCCCGGGTTCCGCAGCGACCCGATGCCGTACGGCGGGGTGAAGGACTCCGGGATCGGACGGGAGGGCCCGCGCTACGCGATCGAGGAGCTCACCGTCACCCGGATGGCGGTGATCCGGCCGTGACGTCCTACCTGGACCTGTTCCGCCTCGATGGCCGGCGCGCGCTGGTCGTCGGCGCGGCCAGCGGCATCGGGCTCGAGGCCGCGCAGGCGCTCGAGGACCACGGCGCGGCCGTGACCCGCGCCGACCAGCACGCGTCCGACGGTGTCGAGAAGTTCGACGTCTTGGACGCCGACGCGGTCGTCGAACTGGCCCGGCGTCCGTTCGACGTGCTGGTGTTCACCCCGGCGACCAACGTCCGGAAGCGGCTGACCGACTACACCGACGCCGACTTCGACCGGGTGGTCGGCCTCAACCTGCGGGCGTCGTTCCAGCTCATCCGGCATTTCGGGGCGGCCATGGCGGCGGCCGGCGGTGGCAGCATCGTCTGCTTCTCCTCGATTCGGGCCGCCACCGTCGAGCCCGGTCAGGGCGTGTACGCCGCCACCAAGTCGGGTCTGGAGTCGCTGGTCCGCACCGCGGCCGCGGAGTTCGGACCGGCCGGCGTACGGGTCAACGCGATCCGCCCGGGGGTCGTCGCGACGCCGCTCACCGACCAGTTGCGCGCCGACCCCGACTGGGCCGGCGCCTACGCGGCGAAGACCGCGCTGGGCCGCTGGTCCACCCCGGACGAGCTGGCCGGCGCCGTCGTGTACCTGGCCGGACGAGCCAGCACCTACGTGACCGGGTCGGTGCTCACCGTCGACGGCGGCTGGACCGCGCAGGACGGCCGGTACGACCCACCCAATTGAAAGGCCCGCACCATGACGCACGACGTCGTCCTCCTCACCCAGCAACTCGTGCGGCTGCGCACGGTCAACGATCCCGAGGCCGGTACCGCCGAGGCCCCGGCCGCCGCGGTCGTCGAGGAGCTCATGCGGTCGTTCGGCTGGCCGGTGCAGGTCGAGGAAGTCGCGCCGGGACGTCCCAACGTGATCGCGGTCGTCGACGGGGGCGGTGGCCCCGGCCCGACGCTGCTGTTCGAGGGGCACACCGACGTCGTCACCGAGGGCGAGCGGGACACCTGGACCGTCGACCCGTACAGCGGCGACATCGTCGACGGCGTGCTCTGGGGGCGCGGCTCGGCCGACATGAAGTCGGGCGTCGCGGCGATGATCCACGCGACCCGCCGCCTTCAGCTCGACGGCCCGTTCCCCGGCCGGATCGTCGTCGCCGCGCTGGTGGACGAGGAGGGGATGATGCTCGGCGCGAAGCACTTCGCCCGCAGCGCGCTGGCCGCCGAGGTGGACGCGGCGATCGTCTGCGAGCCGGAGGCCGGCGAGGTCTGCACCTGCGCGAAGGGCGCGCTCCGGCTGCGCGTCGCGTTGCGCGGCGCGATGGCCCACGGCGCGATGCCGCACCAGGGCCGCAACCCGATCCTGCCGCTGGCGTCGCTGCTGGCCGCCGTGGCCGGGTACGAGCGCGAGCTCGGCGAGCGGTTCGGCGAGCACGAGCACCTGGGCCGGGTCTACCTGACGCCGACCGTCGTCCAGGCCGGGCGGCGCGAGCAGGGCAACGTGATCCCAGCCGAGGCGTTCGTCCACCTCGACGTCCGGTCGGTGCCCGGCGTCGACCACGCCGAGGTGATCGCCCGGGTGGGCGCGCTGGCGTCGGCGGCCGGGGAGGCCCACGGCGTGACGGCGTCGGTGGAGGTCGTGGACGACCGGCCGCCGGTGGAGATCCCGGCCGACTCCCCGATCGCGGCGGCCGTGCTGGGCGCGCACCAGGCCGTCACCGGCGAGCCCGGGCGGATCGGTGGCGTCCCGGGGACGACCGACGGCACGATCCTGTTCCGGGACGCGTCGATCCCGTCGGTGGTCTACGGGCCCGGCGGGAAGTGGATCGCCCACCAGGCCGACGAGTTCGTCGCGGTGGATGAGATCGTGACCAGTATGAACGTCTACACCGAAGCGGCCAGGCGCTTCCTGACCGGCGAATGACCACGTCCGGCGCGGCGGCGGGGCCTTCTGCCGCCGCGGCCTCCGGGCCGTCGGCGAGGGTGGCCCGCTACGGGCACCGCGGTTCCGGGCCGACCAACTCGCTCAGCGACGTCGCCGGGGTGCGCGTCGGGCACGAGACCCGGATCGGGGCCGGGTGGCTGAGCGGCACCACCGTGGTGCTCGCGCCCGAGGGTGGCCTGGTCGCGGGCGTCGACGTGCGCGGCGGCGGGCCGGGTACCCGGGAGACCGACCTGCTCGATCCGCGGGCCTCGGTCGAGCGCGTGCACGCGATCGTGTTCAGCGGAGGCAGCGCCTACGGGCTCGCGGCCGCCTCGGGCGTCGCCGACCTGCTCGGCGAGCGCGGGATCGGATTCCCGGTCGGCGACCGGCCGGGGGAGGTCGTCCCGATCGTGCCGTCCGCCGTCGTCTTCGACCTGGGCCGCGGTGGCGATTTCGGCCGGCGCCCCGGCCACGCGGAGGGGGTCGCCGCGGCCCGGGTCGCGCTGGCCGCCGAACCGGGCACCGCCGTCACGATGGGCGTGGTCGGCGCCGGCGCCGGCACGCTGGCGGGCGGGCTGAAGGGTGGGATCGGCTCGGCCAGCGCGGTCCTGTCCGGCGGCGCCACCGTCGCCGCGCTGGTCGTCCTCAACTCGCACGGCACCTGTGTGGACCCGGCGACCGGCGAGCCGCTGGCCGCGCGTCTGCTGGCGCCGGGCGACGTCCGGCTGCGCCGGCCGGACCAGGCCGAGGCCCGGGCCTGGGTGCCGCCCCATTTCCTGCCCCCGACCGTCGTGCAGAACACCACGCTCGGCCTGGTCGCCACCGACCTGACGCTGACCAAGGCCCAGTGCACCAAGCTCGCCGGGGTCGGGCAGGACGGCCTGGCCCGCGCGATCGACCCGGCCCACACGCTCTTCGACGGCGACACGATCTTCGGCGCGTCCACGGCGACGCGTCCCGCGCCGGACCTGCCCCTGCACTACGAACTTCTGGACGCCGCGGCGCGATGCGTCTCGCGGGCGGTGGTCCGGGCGCTGCTGGCCGCCGAGCCGGTCACCACCAGCGCGGGTTCGTGGCCCAGCTACTCGTCGGTCTTTCCCAGCGCCGTGCGCTGATTCGCGACTCGCCGGGTCCGGGGAACGATCGTCGCGAGCAGCGACATCGCGGTGTCGGTCGCCGCGGCCAGCGTGGGGTCCCCGTTGCCGTCCAGCCACTGCCGATAGGCGATGCGGAACACCTGGGTCGCCGTGTTGGCCGCGAGTTCGGCGACCTCCGGGTCGACCCCGCGCCGGCTCAGCGCGTTGCGGAACCCGTCGGCCAGTTGCTGTTGTTTGACGAGGTCCCGTTCCAGCAGCAGCGGGTCGGAGGCGATCAGCGCGGCCCGCCGGCGCTGGACGTCCAGCGGGCCGAGGCTCGCCCAGTCGTAGCCGGCCAGCGTGCGCAGGATGGCCGGCAGCGGCTTCGCGACGTCCGGGGTCTGGAGCAGCTTCTGGGTGAGGGCCTCGTTGAGCGCCTCGGCGTCGGCGAAGAGGACTTCTTCCTTGTCGGGGAAGTAGCGGAAGAACGTCCGGGTGGTGACCCGGGCGCGGTCGGCGATCTGTACGGCGCTGGTGGCGTCGAAGCCCTGTTCTTCGAAGAGCTCCATCGCGGCCTGTTTCAGCCGGTCCGCACTGCCGTGTTCCCACCGGGGCATGGGGTCGAGGCTACCTGTTCCGATGTCGCGGGGCGACATTGGTGATGTCGCGGCGCGACATCAGGTGCTACCGTGAGGGCATGATTCTCGAAATCGCCGCCATCACCGTGAAACCGGGCAATGAGAAGGACTTCGTCGACGCGCACGTCACCGCCTTCGCGGCGAACGCGCCGGTCGCGGAGATGCTCTCGGTGCGCGTCACCCAGGGCGTCGAGACCCCCACCAACTTCGTGCTCCTCGTCGAATGGACCGACCTCGCGGCCCACGAGCGCTACCGCGAGACCGAGGACTGGGCCCGCTGGCGCGCGGCGATCGCCCCGCACGTCGCCGGCCCGGCCGCCGTCCAGCACGTCGAAGTCGTCGCCTAGGCGCGGCCTAGGCGGGAAGGCTCAGCACCAGGCGGGTGCCGGTCGCCAGGGGCTCGGCGCGGACGCTGCCGCCGTGGGCCTCGGCCACCCGCCGGACGATCGCCAGCCCGAGCCCCGAGCCGGGCAGCGTCCGATCCCGCGGCGACCGGTAGAACCGGTCGAAGACGAACGGCCGGTCGGCCTCGGGGATCCCCGGCCCCTCGTCGCTGACCGCAACTTCCGCGAGGCCCGGCGCGGTGCTCACCGTCACCCGGATCCGGCCCGCCGGCGGACTCCATTTGACCGCGTTGTCGAGCAGGTTCCCGACCGCCCGCTGCAGCGCGTCCGGGTCGGCGTGCACGACGCACTCGTCGAGCGCGGAATCGACCGTCACGCGACCGGCCCGGGCGAGCAGGTCGGCGACCAGCAGGTCGAGGCGCACGTCCTCGGTGTGGGTCTCGACCTGGCCGTACCGGGCCAGGTCGACCAGGTCGTTCACCAGCGCGGTGAGCTCGGCCGTCTGGTCCCGGGCGTCCCGGATCAGCTCCGGCGCCTGGGGATCGCCGGTCCCGCCTTCGTCGAGCAGCTCGAGGTTCGTGCCGAGGCTGGTCAGCGGCGTGCGTAGCTCGTGCGAGGCGTCCGCCACCAACTGGCGCTGCGCGGTGATCGACGCGCTGAGGTTGGCCGTCATCGTCGTGAACGCGGCCGCGAGGCGGCCGACCTCGTCCGATCCGGACGAGCCGATCCGGACGTCGAGGTCGCCGCTGTGAGCGATGTGCTCCACGGTCCTGGTGAGCCGGACGACCGGACGGAGGACGCGTCCCGCCGACAGGCGGGCGAGCGCGGTCGCGCCGACGGTGCTGACCGCGGTCAGCGCGGCGAGCAGCAGCCAGACCGCCCGCGCGGTGGAGGTCTGCTCGGAGATCGGGCGGGCCACCCGCACGAGCGCCCCCGGGCTGCCGTCGAGTGCTGCGGTGTACAGCCGGTAGGCCACCCCGTGATAGGTGATGTCCCGGAAGTACGGTCTCGCGTCGCCGGCCGCCACGGCGCGGTCGCGGTCGTCGGCCGGCGCGAAGTCCGACGGGTCGGCGTCGTCCGGGGGCGGAACGATCTGCAGGAACGTCGAACCGAACCGGACCGGGTCGGTGATCCGGATCTGCTGGTCCGACGGCGTGTCGTCGGAGTTCTCGGTCTTGATCTTCAGCGCCGCGGCCGGTCCGGTCGCCGCCGCGTCGACCAGGGACGCGTCCAGCTGGCGGTGCAGCGTCGTGTCGACGGCGCGCCCGACGACGACGGACGCCACGGTCATCGCGGCGAGCACGACCAGGCCACCGGCCAGCCCGACGCGGGTGCGCAGGTTCACGGGTCGTCCCGGAGCACGTACCCGAGACCGCGGACGGTCTGGATCACCCGCGCCTCGCCGTCGGCCTCCAGCTTCGCCCGGAGATAGCTGACGTAGACCCAGAGCCCGGTCGAGCCCGGGCCGAAGTCGTAGCCCCACACCGACTCGAAGATCGTCCGGCGGCTCAGCACCCGGCCGGGGTTGCGCAGGAACAGCTCCAGCAGCGCGTACTCGGTCCGGGTCAGGCTCACCGGCCGGCCGTTCCGGGTGGCCCGGCACGCGGTGAGGTCCAGCTCCAGATCGCCGTGGCGCAGCACCTCCGTGGTCGTTCCCGCGCGCCGGAGCAACGCGCGCAGCCGGGCCCGTAACTCGTCCAGCGCGAACGGCTTGACCAGGTAGTCGTCGGCCCCGGCGTCCAGTCCGGCGACCCGGTCGTCGACCAGGTCGCGGGCGGTCAGCATGAGGATCGGGGTGGCGTCGCCGCGGGCCCGGACCCGGCGGCACACCTCGAGCCCGTTGGGCTCGGGCATCAGGACGTCGAGGACCACGGCGGCCGGGCGGACCCGGGCCACCTCCCGCAGCGCCGCGAGGCCGTCGGCCGCCTCGGTGACGTCGAAGCCGTCCCGTCGCAGCGCGCGGGTCAGCGATCGGCGGACCGACTCGTCGTCGTCGACCACCAGCAGCCGGTGGGGCTCCGTCTGGGGCATCCGGATCACCATCCCACTCCGTCGCGGCCGGCGGGAGGTCCGGCCCGGGGGCCGGACCGTCCGCTCAGGCCTTCGCGTACTTGTCCGGCTTCTCCGGGGACACGAAGACGAACGTGAGCACCTTCCGGGCCTGGGCCCGGGAGATGCCCAGTTCGCGGGCGAAGGTGGCGACGGTGGACCGGCTCAGCCGTTCCGGGTCCTTCGTCGTCCTCTTCGCGTGGCTCAGCGCGCGGATCAGCCGGGGCGTCGAGACCCCGAGCCGGCGGGCCAGGTCGGCCAGCTGGGCGTCGCTCACTCCGCCCGCATGCTTCGGCCGGCGCCCGAGCTCGCGCTGCTTCTGCTTCCGCAGTTGATCGTCGCTCTGCTTCGGGGGATCGGGCTTCGGGGAGACGTCGCCGGTCGCGGTCGGGACGGGTTTGCCGGAGACGACCCCGGCAGAGGCCGGGACGGCCGCGAGGCCGGACGCGATGAGCGCCACCCCGACGACCGCCAGACGGATACGTCGGCGCATGCGAGTCCTCCTTCGTCGCGCGCCGGACCGGTTCCGGCGCCCTCTCGAGGAGAGCAACCGCACCTTCCGACGGCCGTGGAGAAACCTTGGAGACGCCTTACAGCCCCTCGGCGGGGGCCTGGGTCCGGTCGTCAGGCCAGGACGAGCTGGGCGATCATCTCGCGGCGGCTGCGGACCCCCAGCTTGTCGAAGATCGCCTTCAGATGGTCCTGCACGGTGTGCGGCGAGAGGAACAGTGCGGACGCGATGGCCTGCGTCGACGCGCCCCGGAGGACGAGCTGGGCGACGTCTTGCTCGCGGGCGGTGAGCCCGCGGGCGGCCAGCGCCATCTGGCCGATGGCCGCCTGCGCGGCCGGATCGATCGTGACGACGACGGACCGGCCGGCGCCGTGGCCGTGGCCGTCGCCGTGGCCGCTCAGAGCCATCGCCCGGAGGGCGAGCCAGCGGCCGGTGCGGGCCAGCACCCGGGTTTCGGCGGGCCGGCCGCCGGACCGGGCCAGCGCCACGACCGCGAGGACGTTCGCCGGCAGCGACCCGTTGTCCCAGCTACCGAGGTCGTCGATCTGCGCCCGGGCGGCCGCGGTCATGTCGTCACCGTGTCGTCGGCGCCGACGAGGAGGACGGCGGCCTCGGCGGACGGGCCCGGTGCGTTCCCGGCGAAGAGGACGCGTTGCAGTTGCTCGGCGATCAGTTCGTGGACCGGCACCAGCAGGTCGGCGTCGGCCTGGGTGAAGGCCGGCTCGCCGGGTCCGCGGTAGAGCGCGAGGGCGCCCCAGGTGGTGTTGCGGGCCCGGCAGGCCAGCCGGAGCTCGTCGGTGAAGCCGAAGACCGGGGCCATGAACTCGCGGAAGCGTCGGCAGCGGCCGGGCTCGCCCCGGGTGTCGAGCGAGAGCACGCCGACCGGCGCCGGTCTTCGGGCCAGCTCGGCGAACTGGTTGACGTCGGGCGCTCCGTACTCGGCGGCGGCGAAGTCCTCGTCGCCGATGTCCACCGGCCGGGACTTGAAGGCCCGGGTGATCAGCTCGCTGGCGGGGTCGGTGGTGGCCAGGCAGGCGAAGTCGAACGGAACGTCCGGCGCGATCGTCTCGAACACGACCCGGGCCAAGGTCTCGACGTCCGGGCAGGTGGCGGTGGCCGCGCGGAGCCGGTCGGCCAGGGGTCTGGGCATGCTCCGATCGTGACGGACGTTGCCGTCGGGGCATAGACCCCAGCTTTCTGGGATGTTCGCCGCGGCCGCGAACAGCGACCGTTCTTGCCATGACCACCGAGACGCACCACCACACCAACCGCTGCTACTGGAGCCCCGGCGACGCCGGCTGGAACTGCGACGGGGGAGGCTCCGAACGGGTCCTCGTCGACGTCCGGGACATGATCGTCGTGCACACCGCGATGCTGCGCGAGTTCCGGCTCGCCCCGGCGGCGGTCCGGCGCACCGAGGCCGGCGACCGGAGACGGGCCCGGGTCGTCTCCGGTCACCTCCGGTTCCTCACCGAGCTGCTCCATCACCATCACGCCGGCGAGGACGAGCTGCTCTGGCCCACGTTGCGGGCCCGGACGTCCGCCTCGGCCCACCGGTTGATCGACGACGTCGAGGCGCAGCACGTCGAGATCGACGTCGCGTTGCGTCGCGGAGAGGAGCTGCTCGACGCGTGGGCGCAGGCGCCCGACGCCGGGCGTCGCGAGCAGCTCGCGGCCGCGCTGGAGCACCTGCACGCGGTGCTGAAGGACCACCTCGACCTGGAGGAGCGTGCGCTGCTGCCGCTGGCCGCCGGCGCGCTCACGGAGGGCGAGTGGCACGCGATCGGCGAGGCGGCGGTCGCGGCGATGCCCAAGCCCGCGCTGGCCTTGGCGTTCGGCATGTTCGCCTACGAGGGGGAGCCCGAGGTGCTCCGCGCGATGGTCGCGAGCGCGCCGCCGGTTCCGCGCACGCTCCTGCCGCTGGTCGCCCCGCGCCTCTACGCCCGCCGGGCCAAGGCCGTCCACGGCACCGCCAAGCCCTGAAGTTCGTCGAGAGAATGGAGTCAGTCATGTCCGAAGCGATCCGTCCCCACGAGTTCAACGAGCAGTGGGGCGACGCCTTCAACGCCGGCGACCTACCGCGGCTGATGGAGATGTACGAACCCGGCGCGGTGATCGTTCCCGGGCCCGGCGCCGAGCCCATTCACGGGCACGCGGCGATCGAGGCCGCCCTGGCCGGCTTCCTCGGCCTGGGCGGGAAGCTCCGCTTCACCCCGCGTCACTGGTTGGTCGCGGGCGACCTCGCGTTCAGCAGCGTCGCGTTCACGATGGACGGCGGCCGCGACCCCGAGGGGAGGCCCGTCGAGCTGACCGGCGTCACCGCCGAGATCCTCCGCCGCCAGCCCGACGGCCGCTGGAAGTACGTCGTCGACCACCCTTTCGCCGACGCGCGGACGTGAGAATCCGCGCCCGGCGGGCCGGAATGGCAGTAATCCGACGGGCGCTTCCCGACGGTCGGTGCGGTCATGCTCGGTTTCGTTCTCGACGCGAACCGGCGTCGCGAAACCTCCGACCCACCGACCAGGGAGCCTCGCCATGCCCGCAAACCCCCACCACGTCTCACTGGAGCCGGCTGCCCAGCAGTTCGCCGAGGCGACCGCCGAGCCTCCGTTCCTGTACGAGATGGACCCCGCCGAGGGGCGCAAGGCCGTCGACGGCGTGCAGGACAGCCCGATCGAGAAGCCCGAGATCGACGACAAGTGGATCACGGTCGAGGGCGGTCCGACCGGCTCGGTGAAGGCCCGCATCGTCACGCCGAAGGGCGCGACCGGGCCACTGCCGGTGGTGCTCTACACGCACGGCGCCGGCTGGGTGTTCGGCGACGCCCACACGCACGACCGGCTCGTCCGCGACCTCGCCGTCGGCACCGGGGCGGCGGTGGTGTTCCCCGAGTACGACCGGGCCCCGGAGGCGCAGTACCCGGTGGCGAACGAGCAGTCGTACGCGGTGGCCACCTGGGTCGCGAAGCACGGCGCCGACGAGGACCTCGACCCCACCCGGATCGCGATCAGCGGCGACTCGGTCGGCGGCAACATGGCGATCGCGCTGACCCTGATGGCCAAGGAGCGCGGCGACGTCTCGTTCCGGGCCCAGGCGCTGTTCTACCCGGTCACCGACGCCGGCTTCGACACCGACTCCTACCACCGCTGGGCCGACGGCTACTGGCTCACCCGGACCGGCATGCAGTGGTTCTGGGACCAGTACACGACCAGCGCGGACGACCGCGCCCAGATCACCGCGTCGCCGCTGCGGGCCACCCCCGAGCAGCTGCGCGACCTGCCCCCGGCGCTGATCATCAACGCGCTGGAGGACGTCCTGCACGACGACGGCGCCGGTTACGCCGACAAGCTGCGCGCGGCCGGGGTCCCGGTCACCCACGTGACGTACTCGGCGATCATCCACGACTTCGTGATGGTCAACTCGCTGCACGGCACCGAGGCGTCGAAGGCCGCCCTCGCCCAGGCCGTCGCGTTCCTGAAGGCGGCGCTGAGCGCCTGATCCACCCTCGTGATCGGAGGTAGGGCGGAGGAGGATGCCGACCGTGGATCGTGACGGGCTGAGCGTGATGCCGGAGACGGCCCCGGCCGAGCCCGCGGCCCGGCGGCGGGGGACGTTCCGGGCGCTCGGGTCGCGGCCGTTCCGGCTGTACTTCGCCGGCCAGGTCGCCTCGGCCAGCGGCACGTTCCTGCAGCAGACCGCGATCGGCTGGCTGGTTCTGCAGCTCACGCACTCGGCGAGCGCGCTGGGCCTGGTGCTGGCGGCCGGCGGCATCCCGTCGCTGCTGCTCGGCCCGTGGGGCGGTGCGCTGGCCGACCGGATCGACCTGCGCCGGCTGCTGCTGGCCACCCAGGCCGCCTACGCGGTCTGCGCCGGGCTGCTCTGGGCCCTCGCCGCGTCCGGGCACGCGTCGGTGGCGGCCATCGTCGCGATCAACGTCGTCGCCGGGCTGGTGTCGATTCCGGACTCGCCGGCCCGCCAGGCCTTCGTCAGCGCGCTCGTCCCGCCGGACGACCTGGCCAGCGCGGTCAGCCTCAACGGCGTCGTCGTCAACGGCGCGCGGGTGATCGGGCCCGCGCTGGCCGGCGCGCTGATCGTCACCGTGGGGACGACACCCTGCTTCGCGGTGAACGCGATCTCCTACCTCGCGGTCATCGTCGCGTTGCTGTTCGTCCGGCCGCGGTCGGCCGGACGCCGTCCGGCCGGCCGCGCGGGCGTCGGAGCCGCGCTGACCTACGCCCGTGGCCGGCAGCAACTCTGGCTCCCGCTGACGATGATGGCGCTGGTCGGCCTGTTCGCGTTCAACTTCGCGGTCGTCCTGCCGGTGCTGGCCGACCGGACCTTGCACGGCGGCGGCGGCACGTACAGCCTGCTCTCGACGATGCTGAGCATCGGATCGGTGGCCGGGTCGCTGGCGGTCGGGCTGGTCCGGCATCCGCGCCGCCCGTACCTGGTCGCGGCGGCCGCGGCGTTCGGCGTCGGGCTGGCGCTGACCGCGGTGGCCCCGGGGGTCGTCGTGGCCTGCGCGAGCCTGCTGGTCACCGGCGTGGCCGCGTTCTCGTTCGTCACGCTCTGCTCGACGACGCTGCAGCTGCACTCGTCGTCGGAGTTCCGCGGCCGCGTCATGGCGCTCTGGGTGTTCGTCTACCTCGGGACCACCCCGATCGGCAGCGTCTTGACCGGCTGGATCGTCTCGGCCGGTGGGCCCCGGGCGGCGCTCTGGGTGGGGGCCGCGGCCTGCCTGGTGGCCGCACTCGTCGCGGGACGCGTCCACACGCCACCGCACCCCGACGCGGCCTACGCCGACCTCCCGCGGTGACCGGCGGGTCAGCGCAGGACGGAGGCCGTCCACCGGGAGATCCAGGCGTCCCGGTGCGCGTCGATCTCCCCGGCCGGCAGCGTGAGCGGCCGGGCCGGGAGCGTCGCGTAGGCGGTGAACTCGCGCGGTAGCGGGGTGCCCGGCAGGACCGGGAGCACGAACTCCTGCAGCGGCAGGTCCCGCTGGAACTCGGCCGAGAGCAGGAAGTCGACGAGCTTGCGGCCACCGGCCGAATTCTTCGCCCCGGCCAGCAGACCGGCGAACTCGATCTGCCGGAAGCAGGTGTCGACGAGGACGCCGGAGGGCGCGGTCGCCGGGCGCTCGGCCGCGTACAGCACCTCGGCCGGTGGGCTGGACGCGTACGAGACGACCAGCGGACGGTTGCCCTGGCCCCCGGAGCCGACGGTGAACCGCTGACGGTAGGCCTCGGCCCAGGTGTCGGTCACCAGCGCCCCGTTCGCCCGCAGGCGTTTCCACCAGCCCGTCCACCCCGCCTCGCCGAAGGAGGCGATCGTGCCGAGGAGGAACGCCAGCCCCGGCGAGGACGTGGCCGGGTTCTCGACCACCAGTTGGTTCCGGTAGGCCGGCGCGGTCAGGTCCTCGAACGTCCGCGGGGGCGCCAGCCGGTGCGCGGTGTACCAGGCCTTGTCGTAGTTGACGCACACGTCGCCGTAGTCGATCGGCGTGACGGCCGGGTCGAGGTCGAAGGCGCGCGGGACCTGGGTCGCGGTCGGCGCCCGGTACGGCGTGAAGATCCCGGCCCGGACCGCCCGGGAGAGGAACGTGTTGTCGACGCCGTACAGCACGTCGCCCTGCGGGTGACCCTTGCTCAGGACGGCCTGGTTGACCAGCGTTCCGGCGTCCCCGGAGCGCAGCACCCGGACCTTCAGGCCGCTGCGGTGCTCGAAGTCGGCCAGCACGCCCGGGCTGATCCGGAACGAGTCGTGGGTGAGCAGCGTGACGACCGTGGGATCGGCGTCCGGCGACGAGCACGAACAGATCGCCAGCACCGCCGTCACACAGAGCAGTGCGACCAGCCGTTTCAACTCGAGTCCTCCGGTCGCTCGTCGGCGCGGGCCATGCTAACTCCCGGGCGAGCGCGGTCCAGGGCTTCGCGTTCGCCTTGGGTCAGATGACGGATGCGTCGGGCCCATCGCTGGGTTTGGCTTAGGTCGTCAGCCGCCGCCGGAGGGAGCATCGCGTGAGCCACACTGTCGCCGATCAACTCGTCGCCTTTCTCGCCGAGGCCGGCGTGCGCCGCATCTACGGCATCGTCGGCGACAGCCTCAACGCGTTCAGCGACGCGGTCCGGCGCAGCGGCCGGCTGGAGTGGGTGCACGTCCACAACGAGGAGGCGGCCGCGTTCGCGGCGTCGGCCGAAGCGCAGGTCACCGGTCGGCTGGCGGTCTGCGCCGGCAGTTGCGGGCCGGGCAACACGCACCTGATCCAGGGCGTGCTCGACGCGCACCGGTCGGGTGCGCCGGTCCTCGCGCTCGCCTCGCACATCGCGTCACGGCAGATCGGCAGCGGGTTCTTCCAGGAGACCAAGCCCGAGGCGCTGTTCGCCCCGGCCAGCCATTACTGCGAGACGGTCGCCCACCCCGAGCAGATGGCCCGGCTGTCCCGGCTGGCGGTCCAGAACGCGGTCGGGAAGAGCGGCGCCTCGGTGCTCGTGCTCCCCGGCGACGTCCTGGCCGCCGACGCGGTGGAGCACGACCGGCCGGAGCGGCTGGTCACCTCCGCCCCGCGGACCGCTCCCGACCCCGAGGAGATCCGCGAGCTGGCCGATCGGATCGCCGCGGCCGACAAGGTCGCGATCTTCGCCGGCATCGGCTGCACGGACGCCCGCGCCGAGGTGCTCGAGCTGGCCGGGCGGCTGCAGGCCCCGATCGGGCACACGCTGCGCGGCAAGGACGTCTTCGGGTGGGACAACCCGTTCGACGTCGGCATGACCGGGCTGCTCGGCTATGGCGCCTGCTACGAGGCGCTGCACGAGGCCGACCTCGTCCTGCTGCTCGGCACCGACTTCCCCTACGACGACTTCCTGCCCGGCGCCCGGACGGTCCAGGTCGACCGCGACCCGGCCCGGCTCGGGCGTCGGACGCCGCTGGTGCAGGGCGTGGCCGCGGACGTCGGGCTGACGCTGCGCGCGCTGTTGCCGCTGCTGGAACAGCGCACCGGGCGGAAGTTCCTCGACACGATGCTGCGCCACACCGAGCACACGCTGCGCACCGCGGTCGAGGCGTACACCGGCGAGCACCACCAGCGCATCCCGATCCACCCCGAGTACCTGGCCCGCGTCGTGGACCGGGCCGCCGCCCCGGACGCCGTCTTCACCGTCGACACTGGCATGTGCTGCACCTGGGCGGCCAGGTACCTGACGCCCACCGGGCAGCGCCGGATCCTCGGCTCGTTCGTCCACGGGTCGATGGCCAACGCGCTTCCGATGGCGATCGGCGCGCAGTTCGCCGCGCCCGGCCGCCAGGTCGTCTCGTTCTCCGGCGACGGCGGTCTGGCGATGCTGCTGGGCGAGCTGCTCACGGTCAGGCGGCACCGGCTCCCGGTGAAGACCGTCGTCTTCAACAACTCCAGCCTCGGCATGGTGCGGCTGGAGATGATGGTCGCCGGCGACCCGCCGTTCGAGACCGACCACGAACCGGTCGACTTCGCCGCGATCGCCGCCGCCGCGGGCCTCTACGCCGAGCGCGTCACCGACCCCGCTAATCTGACCGGAGCGGTCGAGAAATGGCTCGCGCACGACGGCCCGGCGCTTCTCGACGTCGTCACCACGCCCGACGCTCTGGAGGTGCCGTCGCACGTGACCATCGCCGAGACCAGGGGATTCGCGCTGTCGCTGGGCAAGACGGTGCTCGGCGGCGGGGTGGGCGAGGCGATCGAGCTGGCCCGGCAGAACCTCCGCAACATCCCGCACTGAGCCTCCGTGGACGAACTGGCGCGCCGACGCGTCCCGCCGATCCTGGCCGAGCAGCTCGGGCACGGCTTTGGTTCGGCGTCGGAGGCGGCCCGGCAGGTGGCCGGCGTCGCCGCTCTGCTCGGCCGCCGCTGGCGGCCGGACGAGGTCGCGGCCCTGCTCGGCTGGCCGGAACCCGCGGTCCGGTCGGCCGCCGCCGAGCTGACCGCGGCCGACCTGGTCGCGCCCGAGTCCGACTCCGTCGATGTCGACGCCGACGTCGAGAGCTACGCGTTCC
Organism: Cryptosporangium phraense; assembly: GCF_006912135.1. Lineage (NCBI taxonomy): Bacteria > Bacillati > Actinomycetota > Actinomycetes > Cryptosporangiales > Cryptosporangiaceae > Cryptosporangium > Cryptosporangium phraense. The sequence continues at coordinate 178,556 of NZ_VIRS01000013.1, forward strand.
GGCACGAGTCGTTCCAGCGGTACGCCGTCCGGTTCGTACCGGCCGCCGCCCGGCGCGGTCACCGGCGGGCCTGGGTCGACCTGCGGCTGGCCGCCGGAGCGTCGCCGGTGGAGGTGGCCTCGGTGCTCGCGGTCGTGGCCGAACCGGGCGACGCCGAGGCGGTCGCGATCCTGGCCGCGGCGGCCCGCGCGCTGGGCGAGAACACCCCGGCCCCGGCGGCCGACCTCTACCTCCGCGCGCTCGACCTCGACCCGCCCGGCACCCCGGAGCATGCCCGGCTGGCCGCCGAGGCCGCGGTCGCGCTGTGGGCGGCCGAGCGCGGCGAGGACGGCTCCGCGGTCAGCGACGCGTCACTGCGAGGCTTCCCGGACGCTCCGACCGAGGCGCGGGCCCGGCTGGAACTGGCCCTGCGGGTGGCGAACTACTCCTCGGCCGAGACGATCCGGCAGTGCCGGCTGGCGCTCGCGCTGCCCGGCCTCGGCGCCGAGCTGCGGGCCCGGCTGCTGTCGCTGCTCATCGGCGCCCTCTACACCGCCGACGAGTACGAGGACGTGCCCGAGCTGCAGGAGCCGGCCCGGGCCGCGGCCGGCCAGACCGACGACGTCCAGGCCCAGCTCACGACGCTGGAGTCGGGCTCGGTGGTGGCGTTCTACGCCGGCGACTGGGAGGCGGCGCTGGCCGCCCAGGACGAGGCCGACGCGCTCCGGACGCTCACCCGCACCGCCGCCCCGCGCCCCGCTCCGTACGACCTCTGGCCGTGCATGCAGCTCAGCGCGGTCGGGCGGGCCGGCGAGGGACTGGCGCTGACCGCCCGCGAGACGCGCCGCGCGTCCGCGTCCGGGCTCGCGTTGCTCCGCTGGGGTGCGGCCCGGGCGCAGCTCCAGTTCAACCTCGGCCGGCTGGCCCTGGCGCTGGCCGAGGCCGAGGGCGTCCGGGAGTTCGACGAGGTAGTCGACCCGGACGGCTTCGCCGGAGTGCTGGTCGCCCGGGTCCACGCGCGCACCGCGGCCCACCGCGGGATGCCGGAGGAGGTGGCCGCCGCCCGCCGCGCGGTGGCCCCGCGGCTGCGCAGCGAACTGCGCTGGCAGCGAGGCACCGCGCTGCTGGACGCCGCCCTCCTGGCCGATCAGGCCGGCGACACCGACGCGCTGGCCGCGCTGATCGGCGAGGCGACCGGGAACCGCGAACCCGAGGGCGTCCGCTTCTTCGCGGGCTCGGACGCCGCCGACGAACTGCTCGTCGGCCGGCTGGCGCTGCGGGCGGGCCACGACGCCGTCGCCCGGGAGGTCCTCGACACGCTCGTCCGGCTGGAGACGCGCAATCCGCGGCTGCCGTTCCTGCACGGGCTGGCCCTGCACCTGAGCGGTCTGGTCGATCGTGACGCGGGCCGGCTCCTGCAGGCCGCGGCGGCCTACGCGACCTCCGACCGCGTGCTGGTCCGGGCCGGGGCGTTCGAGGACGCCGGACGGCAACAGCTGGCCGACGGGCGGGACGCCGACACCGCGCTCCGCCAGGCGCTGCGGCTCTACTCGGCGGCCGGCTGCCGCAACGACGCCGACCGGATCCGGGCCCGGCTCGCCGCGGCCGGCCGGCCGGTCGCGCCCGGCGACGAGCCGCCGCTCCCCGAGGACCCTACGGTGCGCGCGGCCGAGCTGGCCGCCGGGGGCCTGGGTACCCCGGAGATCGCCGAGGCCCTCGACCTGCCGGCCCCGACCGTCCGAGCGCTACTCCGGCGAGCCGCGGCGCGGGCCCGGCAGCGGCCCGGTCACTGATCTTCGGCCAGCACGATCCGGGCCAGCTCGACCCGGGAGCGGACGCCGAGCTTGGCGTAGGTGTTGCGCAGGTGCGTGCTGACCGTGTGCGGAGACAGGAACAGCCGGTCGGCGGCCTCGCGCTTGGTCGCGCCGCGTCCGATGATCCGCGCGACCTCGAGCTCGGTCGCGGTCAGCGCCGCCCAGCCGGTGATTCCGCGGGCCCGTGCGGCTCGGCGGCGCCGCACGCCGAGCTCGCGCAGCAGCGCGCGGACCCGGGCCGCGTCGCGGTGGGCGCCGTGCCGGTCGAGCAGCAGCAGGGCCCGGTCGAGGTAGCCGACCCCGGTGTCGCCGCGTCCGGCCAGCCGACCGGCGTCCTCCAGCGCGGCGGCCAGGACCAGCGGGCGCTCACCCGGCTCCAGCAGCGCGATCGCCCGGTCGAGCTCGGCCGGACTGCGCTCGGTCAGCCCGCGGGCGTGCGCCCCACCGGCGACCAGCGCGGGCAGGTCGGGGTTGCGGGCGGCGTCGGCGGTGGCCCGGGACGCGATGCGCTCGGCCAGCCGCTGGTTCCCGGCGCGCAGCGCGATCCGGACCAGCAGCGCCGGGTCACCCGGGTCGGGCGGCTCGGCCAGCCACGGGCCGACGCCCTCCAGCCGGGCCAGCGCGGGCGCGGCCAGGGCGAGCGCGCGCGCCGGGTCGCCCTGGGCGTCGGCGACCAGCGCGGCGAGCCAGGCGCCGGTGCACCGCACGGCGAGCGACTCCGCGTCGCGCATCCGCTGGGCGTTGCGGGCCGCCCCGGCGATGCCCGCCTCGTCGCCGCTGGCCAGCGCGGCCCGACCGGCCGTGTAGAGCCCGATGATCGCGGCCGTGTGGTCGGGCTCCATCGTCTCCGGGCGCTCCGGGAAGGCCGCGGCCAGCGCGGCCGCCTCGGCCAGGGCTCCGGCGTCGAACCGCAGGCGGGCCCGCAGCGCACGCAGGACGCCGCCCCGCCCGGGCGCGGCGGCGTCGACCGCGGCGAGCGCGGCCCCCACCTCGCCGGCCATGCTCGCGCAGACGGCCGTGAGCAGCGCCGGGCTCCAGAGCAGCGGGGCGTCGACCAGGTCACGGGCCGCGGCGAGCGACGCCCGGGCCGCGGTGATCCCGTCGGTGTGCAGGCGGACGCACGCCTCGACCGCCCGCAGGGCGGACAGCGCCTCGACGTCGCCGGTGGCCCGGGCCAGCCGCATCGCGGACGGGAGGAGCGCGGCGGTGGCCTCGATCTCGTAGTCGCGGATCCGGGTGAGCGCCCGGGTGGCCAGCAACCGGGCCCGGGTGCCGCCGGAGACGCCGGAGAGGCCGAGCGCGGTGGTGCTGTGCCGGACCGACTGGGCGAACGAGTACTCCCGGTGGACGACGGCGATCGACAGCCGGATGCGCGCCTCGACCTCCGGGTCCAACCGGCCCTGCAGCGACCGTTCGGCCAGCGCCAGCCCGTCGGCGGCCCGGCCGGCCAGCACGTAGGCGCCGACCGCGTCCTCGATCAACCCGGCCCGGACGGCGTGGTCGGCCGGGGCCAGCTCGAGCGCTCCGGTCAGCAGCTCGACCGCCCGGCCGGGTACGGCGGCGGACGCGGCCCGGCGCAGCAGTTCCACCGCGGCCAGGTCACCGGGGAGCGCCGAGTCCAGCAGCGCGTCGGCCACCTCGAGCACCGGGCGGCCGTCGGCGAGGTCGGCGTCGACGGCCTGGCGGCGCAGCGCCCGGACCAGGTCGACCGGCAGGTCCTGACTGAGCACCTCGCGGACCAGCCCGGTGCGGAAGCGCCGCTGCCCGCCCTCGGAGGTCAGGAGCCCCTCGCCGGCCAGCTCCTCGAGCGGGCCGGTCAGGGCGGCGGGGGAGCGGTCGAGCAGCGTCGCCAGCTGGGTGACCGTGAACCGGTCGCCGACCGCCGCGCCGATCCGGACCGCTTCCTGGGCCGGCTCGGAGAGCCGCTCCACCCGTCGGCCGATCACCGCGCGCAGCCGCCCGGAGAACACGTCGGCCTGCTCGGCCAGCCCGCGCAGCAGTTCGACGAGGAGCAGCGGCTCGCCGCCGGCCCGGTGGGCGAGCGCGCGTTCGGCCGGCGACGGCGGACGCCCCAGCACGTCCCGCGCGACCGCCTCGACCGCGGTGTCGTCCAGGGGCCGGAGCGGGTGGATCGTCGCGCCGCCGTCGGCCAGCCGGGTCAGCGTCGGGTCGGCGTCCGCGGGCCGGGTGGTGAGGACCCAGGCGACGCGGTGCCCGGCGAGCCGCTCCGGCAGCGCCCGCAGCACGAACCGGGTGGCGTCGTCGGCCCAGTGCAGGTCGTCGATCGTGATCAGCAGCGGAGTCCGCCGGGCGGCCCGCTCCAGCTGGTCCTGGAACTCGTCGAGCACCTGGTAGCGCTGGTCGGTGCCGGTGGCCAGGCGACGGGCCGGCTCCGGGCCGAGGACCGGGTCGACCGGGCCGTGCAGGGCGTCGAGCAGCGGGGCCAGCGGCAGCAGGCGCGACTCGGCCTCGGCCGCCCCGCCGAGCGCGCGGAACCCGGCCGCGGTGGCCAGGCTCCTGGCCTCGGCCAGTAAGCGGCTCTTACCCGATCCGGTGCCGCCCGCGAACACCAGGACGCCCCCGTGGCCGTCCGCGAGCCGGCCGACGAGCGCGCCCAGAGCGTCGAGCTCCGCGGTCCGGCCGCGGACCGGAGTCGCCCGGCGGTCCGCCGGGACGCGCACCGGGCCCACCGGGTCCGGGATCGCCCGCTCCGCCACCATCGCCCCCACCTCTCATCGTTCATCCTCGATCGTGCCTGCTCGGCCCGGGTGCGAATACCGGACGTTCGTCCGAGGTATCGTCCGTTTGCCGAGGACCGGCGGTGCCCCGAGCGCCGGGCGCGTAGCAGAGTCAGGAGCCACGTGCCCGTACTGCACGGCCGAGCCGGGGAACTCGGCGTGATCACGGCGGCGCTGGCTGCGGTCGGCCGGGGCCGCGGCGGCACGATCGTCGTCGCCGGGGCGCCCGGTTCCGGCCGCACCGCGCTGCTGGCCGAGGCCGTCGCCCGGGCGCCCGGACACGGGGTGACCCCGCTGACCGAGCTGCCGGTCGAGCCGTCCGACCGGCCCGCGACGCTCGTGCTCGACCTGGCCGAGCGGCTCGCCACGCCGGAACCCCGGCTGCTGGTGATCGACGACCTGCAGGCCCGGTCCGGTGCGACGCTGCACGTCCTGCGGGCGCTGGCCAGGAGGCTGGCCGGCTCGGCGATCCTCTGGCTGGTGGCCTCCGACGCGCGACCGGCCTCGCCGGACGCCCGGGCCACGCTGTCTGCTCTGGCCGAGGCCGGCACCGAGCTCACGCTCGGCCCGCTGCCCCTCGACGCGATGCGCGCCCTCCTCGGCGACCTGGTCGGTCCGTTCGACGAGACGACGGCGACGCTGGCCGAACGGTGCGGCGGTGATCCCGGCCTGCTCGTCGCGCTGATCGACGCGCTCCGGGCCGACGGCGCGCTCCGGACTTCGGCCGGCGTCACCGCCCTGGCCGGGGGCTTCTCGTCCGATCGGGTACGCGGGCTGGTCGACGTCCGGCTGGCGCAGCTCTCGGCCGACGCCCGGGCCACGCTCGCCGCCGCCGCCACCCTGCCGCCGCGGTTCCGGGCGGACGAGCTGGCCCGGACGCTGCGGCGGCCACCGGCGGCCCTCTGGGGCCCGGTGGCCGAGCTGACCGCGGCCGCGCTGCTGGTCGACCGGAACGGACCGCTGGAGTTCCGGCAGACCGTCCTGCGTGCCGTGCTGGCCGGTGCGCCGGCCGACGCCGACGCCGGCGCGTCGGTGATCCCGCGCCCGATCCGCGAGGCGTACTGGCGCTTCGACTGGGAGCAGGTCCTCCTCGGGCTGGACGTCGAGCTCGACCGGGCCCCGGACGAGAGCCGGGGCCTGCTCGGCGCGCACCGGGCGCTGCTCTACGGCGTCGTCGGCTGGGCCGAGGCGGCGCTCACCGAGACCGCGGCCGCGCTGGCCGAGAAGCGCGACCGGGGTGACGAGTTCGCCGCGCGGTGCTGGCAGAAGGTGCGTTTCCGCCTGCTCTGGGACGCCGGCCGGCTGACCGAGGCCCGCCACCACCCGGCCCCCGCCCCTGGGGAGCTCAGCCCCGGAGAGTCCGGCTCCGACGATCCCGGCGACGTGATCGACGTGGCCGTGCTGGACGCGGCCGGCCGTCTCGCCCTCCGGTCGGGCGATCGGGACGCCTACCGGCGGGCGGTGGCGCGGGCGGGCGAACTCGAGGCGAAGGGCCATTCCCCCTACCGCCTCGTCCGCGCCTGGTTGACCGCGCTGAGCACCGACGACCCCCGGGCGGCGTTAGGGCTGGCGGCCACCGGCGACCTCTTCGCTCGGACCGACGTGCCCGCCGGTATCGCGTTCGACCCGGCCGACCAACCGCGGTTCGTCCGGTTGGCGCTGGCCGCGGGAGCCCGCCGGGACGCGTCCCGGGCGGTCGAGGTGGCCGAGCAGCGGGCCGGGCGCAACCCGCGGTTCACGCTGCTGGCCGCGGCGGCGGCGCACGCCCGCGGCCTGCTCGAGGACGATCCGGCCCGGCTGCTCGCCGCGGCCGCGCTCTACCGCGAGACCTCCCGACGTCTGGACCTGGCCGCGGCCTGGGAGGACGCCGCCCGGCGCGGTGCCGACCCGGCCCGGCTGGACGCCGCCGCGGCGCTGCTGGAGCAGGCCGGCGTCCGTCGTCCCCGGGTGGCCGGGAGCGGGCAGCCGCTGACCGCGGCCGAGCGTCAGGTGGTGGAGCTGATCGTGGCCGGCGTCCCCAACCGGGAGGTGGCCGAGCGGCTGCACTGCTCGCCGCACACGGTCAACGCCCGGCTGCGGCGCGCGTTCGTCAAGCTCGGCGTGCACTCCCGGGTCGAGCTGCTCCAGCTGGCCGCGGACGACGGCATCTGACCGGCTCATTCGTTGCCCGAGTCGAGCCGGGCGAGCACCTCGTGGAGCTGGGCCCGGGACGAGATCCGCAGCTTGGGGTAGATCCGGTAGAGGTGCGAGCTGACCGTCCGGTGCGAGAGGTAGAGCTGCCGGCCGATCTCCCGATTGGACTTGCCGCTCGCGGCCAGCCGGGCGATCTGCAGCTCGGCCGCGGTCAGCTCGGTCAGCCCGGCCGTCGACGGGGTGTCGCTGCGGATGCCCGAGCCGAGCAGCTCGGCCCGGGCCCGGTCGGCCCAGAGCGGGAGTTCCAGCGCGGTGAACGCGGCCTGCGCGGCCGCCAGCTGGTGCCGGGCGTCGGCCACCCGTCGGCGTCGTCGTAGCCACTCGCCGTAGCTGAGCTGCAGCCGTCCCCGGACGAACGGGCCGGTCAGGTGCTCGCTGGCCAGCGCGGCCCGGAACAGCTCCTCGGCCTCCTCGTCCGCGGCGAGCAGCGGCCGGGCCTGCAGCAACGCGATCCGCGTCTGCGGGCTACCGGTCCGTTCCGCGCCGACCTCGACGACGTCCAGCAGCGGCCGGACGTCAGCCGTCCGCCCGGCCCGGACCGACGCCTCGGCCAGGTCGCCGATCATCCAGCCGCCGGCCAGCACCGAGCGGGCCGGGTCACCCGGCGTGAAGAGGCGCAGGAACGCGTCGGTCGCCGGGCCGAACCGCCCGGCGGTCAGCAGCGTGAGGCCCAGGGCGATCTGCACCTGGGACAGCAGCCGGCCCGCGCCCTGCGGCTGGACGGTGTGCTCGACCTGGGCGATCGTGGCCAGCGCCGGTTCGACGTCGCCCCGCAGGCCCTGGACCGCCGCCTCGGCCAGCGCGCTGGAGGCGGCGCACCGCGGCCGGCCGGTCCGCCGGGCCAGCCGACCGGCCTCGACGGCGTCGTCCAGCGCCGCCGACCACTGCCGGAGCAGCACGTGCGCCCAGGCCCGTTCGGTGAGGGCCTCGGCCAGCAGACCCTCCCGGTCCTGCGTCCGCAGCCGTCGGACCGCCTCGCTGAGCAGCGGGATCGCCAGCGTGAACTGGCCGATCGCGCCGGCCGCGGTGCCGAGGAGCTTGCTGCGGTCGCCGGGAGCGGGCTCGTCGTCGGGCACCGGCGTCTCGGCCAGGAGCCCGGTCAGGCGCCGGGCGGTGGCCTCCGGTGCGGCCAGCGCCTCGATCGCGAGCCGCTCGGCGTCCGGCAGCCGGCCGGCGGCGGCCCGCAGCGCCTCCCAGGTCGGGCGGCCCGGGTCGGCCCAGTGGCTCTGCTCGGCCACCGCGAGCAGCAGCGCGCCGGCCGCCTCGGGCGCGGCGGTCGCCGCCTCGCGGGCGGCGTCGCGGACCACGGCCGGTGCGGCCGGGGCGGCGTGCTGGGCCAGCCGGAGCAGCCGCACCCGCTGCCGGTCGGCCGGGACGAGCGGCAGCTCGTCGGTGAGGTCGGCCGCGCGGAGCGTGTCGTCCCGGTCGCCGAGCTGGTCGGAGAGGACCGCGGCCTGCACCAGCCGCCGGCCCCGGTGCGCGGGGTCGGCCGAGAGCGCGGCCGCGAGCTCGTAGCACCGGGCGGCCGGCGCGACCCGGCCGCGCCGCCGGGCCCGTTCGGCCACCGCGTCCAGTGCGTCGGCGAGTGCGGCGTCGGGCCCGGCGGCGATCGCGGCCCGGTGGTAGACGCGCCGGTCGGCGCCCGGGTCGTCGTCGGCGGTGGCGTCGACGACCCGGGCGAGGGCGTGGTGGGCGCGGTAGCGGTTGGCTTCGGAGGCATCGGCGTAGACCGCCCAGCACAGCAGCGGCTCGGTGAACGCGGGCCGTCCGGCGGTCATCGTGACCAGCCCGCCGTCCAGCGCGGGCAACAGCTCGGCGGCGTCCAGCGGACGGCCGGTGACCAGCGCGCCCGCGGCGAGCAGTTCGGCCAGCGTGCTGTCGGTGTCGGCGGCCAGCAGGAGGAGCAGGGTCCGGGTCGTCGGCCGCAGTCCGAAGAGCTCGGCGGCGAACGCCTGGGCCAGCCGCGGGGTCACCGGCACGCCGTCGAGCGGCCCGGTCCCGGCGCCCCGGCCGAGCGGCCCGGTGCGGGTGCTCCGGCCGAGCGGGCCGGGGTGGGTGCTCCGGCCTAGCGGGCCGGTGTGCTCGGCGCGGCCGAGCGGGAGCTCGTGCAGGGCCAGCGGGTTTCCGGCCGCCGCGCGTAGCCAGCGGTCCCGCTGCACCGGCCGGGCGTCCGGGTGTTCCCGGGCCAGCAGCCGGGCGGCGAGCTCGGGCGGGAGCGGCCCGAGCTCCAGCTCCGGCAGGTCGAGCGCGCCCAGGCCGCCCGCCGCGCCCAGGCCGCCCGCCGGGCCCGAGCCGCCCGCGGCGCCCGGGCGGTGGGCCAGCACCAGCGCGACGGACTCGCCGCCCAGCCGCCGGGCACAGAACGCCAGTGCGTCCAGCGTCTCCTCGTCCAGCCAGTGGGCGTCGTCGACCAGGACCAGCAGCGGGTCGACGCGGCCGGCGGCCGACAGCAGGTCCAGGGCGGCCAGCGAGACCGCGAACGGATCGGCCGCCGAGCCGCCGAAGGCGGCGCTCAACGCGGCCGGACGATCCTCCGCGCCGACCGCCAACGGACGCAGCAACCGGTGCAGGCCGCCCCACGGCAGACCGAACTCCGAGCGGCACCCGGCGACCCGCAGCACCCGCCGGCCGCTGCGCCGGGCGTACCCGGCGACCAGATCGAGCAGCAGGGTCTTGCCGGTGCCGGGGCCGCCGCGCACCGAGAGCGCCGCCCCGCCGCCGGCGTCGACGAGGGCCAGCAGCCGGTTGAGCTCGGCGTCCCGGCCCAGCGGTGCCGACTCCGGCCCGGTGCTCTGGGCTCGTGTGGTTACAGCGGTCATGACCCTACTGTCGGAGCTCCGGCCGCCGCGCACATCGCACGATCATGTGCGTCCGTGAAGAACTCCGGCCGCAGTAAATCGACGGATGCATCGCCCGGACGCCGTTGCGCAGCATTCGGACGGAACCGATTTCGTCGATCCGTAGGAGCTCGTGATGCCCAGTCCCACCATCGTCCTCGTCCACGGCGCGTTCGCCGACTCCGCGAGCTGGGCGCCGGTGACCCGGTTGCTGCTCGACTCCGGATACGACGTCCGGGTGCCGCCGGTGTTCAACCGCAGCCTGTCCGGTGACGCGGCGTACATCAAGCGGTTCGTCGAGCAGATCGACGGCCCGGTACTGCTGGCCGGCCACTCCTACGGCGGCGCGGTGATCACGGTGGCCGGGGTGGCCGAGAACGTGGTCGGGCTGGTGTACGTGTCGGGCTACGCGCTGGCCGAGGGGGAGAGCCTGGGCCAGCTCCAGGGCGGTTTCCCCGACTCCGACCTGGCCGCCAACCTGGTCTACGAGCCCTACACGCTGCCCGACGGCACCGACGGCACCGACGTCTCGGTGAAGATCGACGCGTTCCCGGCGATCTTCGCGGCCGGCGTCGACCCGCGGACCGCCGAGGTGCTCGCGCACTCGCAGCGGCCGCTCTCGGCGATCGCGTTCGGGGAGGGTGCGACCGCGGTGGCCTGGGAGACGAAGCCGGCCTGGGGGATCGTGTCGAGCGCCGACCACACGATCAACCCGGAGGTCGAGCGGTTCGGGTACAAGCGCGCCGGCCTGCGCGGAGTCGTCGAGATCGACGCGCCGCACCTGGTGATGCACTCGCACCCGGCCGAGGTGGCCGCGGTGATCACGGACGCGATCGCCGACCTGGGCTGACGGCTCCGACGGCTTCGGCGAGGTTCGCCCGCGACCCTAGGGCGAACCCGCCGACGCGGCCCAGCTCGCGAGCATCGGCAGCACCCGCGCCGTCGGGGAGTCCGGTTCGACGGTGTAGACGACGAGACGCTGCTCCGGGTCGAGCGGCCCGACCACCGACTCGATGCCGAAGCTGAGCGGCCCGGCCGTCGGGTGGGCGATGTGCTTGGTCACCGACGTGCGGAACGTGACCCGCTGGTCGTCCCACCACCGGGCGACGTCCGGATCGCGGCGGAGCTCCTGCACCAGGTCGACGAGACGCCGGTCGTCGGGATGGCGGCCCAGCTCGAAGCGCATCGCCCCGACCGCGGACTCGGCGAAGTCGGCCCAGTTGGTGATCCGCGCCCGGGCGTCGGGGCTGAGGAACAGCCAGCGGGCGAACGACGTGCCCGGCTCGAGCGCCGGGCCCAACACCGCGCTCAGCAGGCCGTTGCGGGCCAGCACCTGGGAGCGCTGCCCGAGCAGCAGCACCGGGACGTGATCCAGCGCGCCCATCAGGCGCAGCATGCCCGGGTCGGGACGCTGCGCGACCTCCGGCTCGGCCCGCCGCCGGCGAGTGGCCGGGGCCGCGAGGTCGCGCAGATGCGCGGTCTCGATGTCGTTCAGTTGCAGGGCCCGGGACAGCGCCTGGAGCACCTCGTCGGTGATCGTGTGCTGGCGGCCCTGCTCCAGGCGGCCGTAGTGGTCGGGGCTCAGCCCGGCGAGGAACGCGAGCTCCTCCTTGCGCAACCCCGGCACTCGTCGCGGCCCGGGAAAGCCGACGATGCCGGCCTGCGCGGGCGTCAGGCGGTCACGGCGGGACCGCAGGAACGCCCCGAGGGCAGCTCGGTCGGTGGGCACCCGGCCAGTCTAGGAGCTGGTCGGGTGTTCACCCTGGTCATGGCGTGACCAGGCAGGACGCGCCCTGGCGAGTGAGGCGTCGCGCCGGTGGAGTAGGGGCCATGACCGACACCCGTACCGTCCTGATCACCGGCTCCACCAGCGGCATCGGCGCCGCCACCGCGCGTGGGCTGGCCGCCCTCGGGTGGCGCGTCGTCGTCACCGGGCGGGACCGGGCACGCGGCGACGCCGTCGTCGACGGGATCCGGGGCAGCGGCGGCGACGCGGTGTTCGTCGCCTCCGACCTGACCGGGCCGCCCGAGGCGCTCCGGGAGTTCGCCCACGCCGCGACCGACGCGGCCGGCGGACGGCTGGACGCCGTGGTCCACAACGCCGCACTGTGCCCGGCCGTCGACACGGTGTCGCTCACCGACGCCGATCTGGAGGCGGCGCTGGCGGTGAACGTCCGGGCCCCGCACGTGCTGACCGCGGCGCTGGCCCCGGCGATGGCCGCCCGGGGTTCCGGCGCGATCGTCGTGATCGGTTCGTGGATGGCCCACGTCGGGCACGCGTTCGTCGGGCTCTACTCGGCGACCAAGGCGGCCGAGATCCAGCTCGCCCGCAGCTGGGCCGCGGAGTTCGGGCCGCGCGGTGTGCGGGTCAACACGGTCTCGCCCGGAGCGACCCGCACCCCGATCAACGCCTCCGACGACGACGTCCTCGCGTCGATGACCGCCCGGACACCGGCCGGACGTCCGGGAACGCCCGAGGAGATCGCGGACGCGGTCGCCTGGGTGCTCGACGACCGCGCGGGCTACGTCCACGGCGCGGAGATCGCGGTGGACGGCGGCATCACCGCCACCCGGGCCTGAACCGTCACGTCGTAGGGGTGCGGCGGCGGGCCCGGGAGGCTCTGAGGTTGAGTTGGTTGCCGCAGGTCTTCATGTCGTGCCAGACCCGGGTGCTGTTGCGGGACCGGTCGTAGAACGCGGCCGCGCAATCGGGGTTCTGGCAGGTCTTGAGGCGGGCCAGCGTGCCGGTGTGGGCGGCCAGCAGCGCCTCCAGCGTCACCAGGGAGGCGAGGCCTGCGGCGCCGTTCTTGCTCGGCCGGTACGTGGGCCGGCCGGCGCTGATCGAGATCTCCGCGGCCAGCGCGTGACCGGCGCCGCCGCCGGTGATCCAGCCCCGGACGTCGTCGCGCAAGGAGCGGAGCGGGGCCAGGTCGCGGGGGCCGACGACGAGCGCGGGTGGCTCCTGCCCGGTCTGCTCGCTCCAGGCCCGGAGCGACTCGTCGAGCCACTGCTGGGCCGACATTTCGTCGTCGAGCCGGTCCGGCAGGCCCGCAGCGGCGATCGGGGACGTGTTGACCAGCGCCTGGACGAGGCTCAGCCCGCCGGGAGCGGGGGAGACCGCACGGCGGCCATCGGACGACATGCGGCGACCATAACCCGATCGACCGACAGGTGCGTAGCACTGACGGCAATGTCACACGACGTTGCCGTAGCGCCTACGGTGGTGTCAGGCTGCTCGTCATGACAAACACGCTCAACGGAACCGTCGCCCTCGTCACCGGCGCCAGCAGCGGTATCGGCGCGGCCACCGCCCGCGCCCTCGCTGCCCGGGGCGCGAGCGTCGCGCTCGTCGCCCGCCGCAAGGACCGCCTCGACGAACTCGCCGCCGACATCCGCGCCGACGGCGGTACCGCGCTGGCGATCGAGGCCGACATCACCGACCCGGCCCAGGCCCGGTCGGCGGTCGAGCAGGCCGTCGCGAGCCTCGGCCGGCTCGACACGCTGGTCAACAACGCCGGGGTCATGCTCCTCGGCCCGATCGAGGACGCCCCGGTCGAGGAGTGGGACCGGATGGTCGCGATCAACGTCCAGGGCCTGCTCTACACCACCCACGCGGCCCTGCCCCATCTGCTGGCCGCCGCGTCGGCCGGTCCCCGCGACTCGGCCGACGTCGTCAACGTCAGCTCGGTGGCCGGACGCGTCGCCCGCAGCGGCTGGGGCGTCTACAACCTCACCAAGCACGGCGTCGGCGCGTTCAGCGAGTCGCTGCGTCAGGAGGTCGCCGGCCGGCACGTCCGGGTCACGCTGATCGAACCGGGCGCGGTCGCCACCGAGCTGGCCAGTCACATCCGGCCGGAGATCCGGGCCGCCGCCCAGCGCGCGTTCAGCGACCTCGAACTGCTCACCGCCGAGGACGTCGCCGAGACGATCGCGTTCGCGGTGACCCGGCCGGCCCGGGTCGTCATCAACGAGATCCTGCTCCGGCCGGACACCGCGGCCTGACTCACAGCGCCGTGATCGCCTCCGCGAACGCGGCCAGACCGGCCCGGTAGAAGCGCGGGCCGTAGGAGACCCGCGCGACCCCGAGCTCCCGGAGGACCGGCAACGTCAGCTCGGGACCGCTGTTGCCGTTGACCGGGCCGCCGATGCCGTCGACGAGCTGGGCGAGGACGTCCCGGCTCCCGACCCCGATCGGATACACGCAGTCGGCGCCGGCCTCCCGGTACAGTCGCCCGCGCCGGGCGGCCTCGGCGACCCGGTCGCCCTCGGCGACCAGGCTCGTCGGGAGGAAGACGTCGACGCGCGCATTGATGACCAGTGAATCCCCGGCCGCGCGCACGTCGGCCAGCCAGCCCGCCTGCTTCTCGGCGTCCTTCAGGCCGCCGGCCGCGTGGTCGCTGTCCTCGAGGTTGCACCCGACGACCCCGATGGCCAGCAGACGCTCGACGAGCTCGGTGGGCGCCAACCCGTAACCGGCCTCGGCGTCCATCGTGACCGGCACCGACACGGCCCGGGCCAGGCGCGCGTTGGCGGCGAACATCTCGTCGACCGGAGCGCCCTCGCCGTCGGGGTAGCCGAGCACCGCGCTGATGGCCGCGCTGGCGGTCGCGACGGCGGGGAAGCCGGCCTCCTCGACGACGCGGGCGCTGGCCGCGTCCCAGGCGTTCGGGAGGAGGAGCATCTCGCCGTGGTGCAGGTCCCGCAGGGTGGTGGCGAGCCGCCCGAGGTCGCTGGTCGTGGTCATGCGTGTTCTCCTGTCGGGTGGTCGAGGCTGATGAGGACGGTGGCGCGGCCGTCGGCCGTCGCCGTGCGGTCGCGCGGGACGAGGAGCGCGACCGGGAGGGAGAGCACGGCGATCGCGCAGCAGGCCCACCAGGCGTAGTGGAACCCTTCGGTCAGAGCGACCGGCAGCGACGCTCCGCCGGCCAGCACGGTGCCGGTGTGCGTCGTGGCGACCGTGCTGGCGATGGCGACGCCGAGAGCGCCACCGATCTGCTGGGCGGTGTTGAGCAGTCCGGACGCGACCCCGGCCTGGTGTTCGGCGACCCCGGCCAGGCCGGCGACCGAGACCGGGATGAACCCGAACGCGGTCCCGGCGCCGGTGAGGACGAACGGCCCGGCAAGGTCCGGCCAGAAGTGGCCGTCGACCGGAACCCGGGTGGTCCAGGCGATCCCGCCGGCGATCATCGCCATGCCGATGGCCATGACCGGGCCGGCGCCGATCCTGGTCGTGAGGAACTGCGACAGCCCGGCCAGCGCGATCGACATGAGCGAGGTCGCCAGCCAGGCCAGCCCCGTCTGGAGTGCGCTGAAGCCCAGCACCTGCTGCAGGTAGAGCGTCCCGATGAACAGGAAGGCGTAGAAGCTGCCGCCGAGCGCGAACCCGACGACGTCGGCCCGGCCGACGGAGCGGTTCGCGAGCATCCGCAGCGGCAGCAGCGGCTCGATCACCCGGGCCTCGATCGCGACGAACGCGAGCAGGAGGAGGCCGGAGACCATCAGCAGACCGATCGTGCGACCGGTCGCCCAGCCCTCGTCCGGAGCGGTGGAGATCGCGTACACCAGCAGGAGCAGCCCGGCGGTGACCGTGGTGGCCCCGAGCAGGTCGTAGTGACGGGTCGTGGCCTCCCGCCGGGACTCGGGCACGACCCGGAAGGCCAGCGCGATGGCGGCGAGCCCGATCGGGACGTTGAGGAAGAAGATGTACTCCCAGCTGCCATAGCGGGTCAGCGCGCCACCGGCGAGGAGCCCGACGGTGGCGCCGGCCGCGGCCAGAGCCCCCCAGACGCCCAGCGCCCGGTTCCGCTCCGCGCCCTCCGGGAAGAGCGTCAGGACGCTGGAGAGCCCGGCCGGGAGGACGACCGCCGCACCGGCGCCCTGCACCGCGCGGAAGACGACGAGCACCAGCGAGTTCTCGGCCAGTGCGCAGGCCAGCGAGGCCGCGGTGAAGACGGCCATGCCGACGACGAACATGCGCCGCCGGCCGAGCAGGTCGGCGAGACGGCCGCCGAGCAGCAGCAGGCCCCCGAACGCGAGCCCGTACGCGGTGACGACCCACTGGAGGTCCGACTCGGAGAAGTCGAGATCCCGGCCGATCGTCGGCAGGGCGACGTTGACGATGGTCAGATCGACGATGGTCATGAAATATCCGACGGCGAGCACGCCGAAGGCGCGCCAGCGGTACAGCGTGGTCATGGAGAGCCTCGTTTTCAGGCGACCCGGGTGATCGTCTTGAGCACCAGCGGGTCGAGACCGAAGTTGGTGACGTAGCGGAGGTCGAGGCCGGTCAGGAACAGGACGGTGCCCTCGTCGAACGAGCCCTGTTCGCCGGACCAGCATTCGAGGTGGAGACGGCCGCGCAGCACGACGACGACGGCGCCGGCCCAGTCCGCCTCGGAGTAGTCGAGGCGGTCCGCGGGCGGGATCGTGATCGTGGTGCTCCGGCAGCCGGGGATCGGGCGGTCGCCGCGGAAGAGCGACTCGGGGTCGGTCATGGCCGCAGGGTCGGAGCGAGGCCGAACCAGCGGCCCACCTCGGGCTCGAACCGGGTGAGCGCGCTGACCAGTCCGCCACGGACGGCCACCACCTCGACGGCGGCCAGGTGCAGCAGCCCGGTGGCCGGGTCGGCGTGGTAGTGACCCCAGGCCGGCTGGGTGTTCGCGCGGGTCGGAACCGCGAGCGCGATCGGTTGCCGGTCGGCCGCCAGCGCGCTGAAGAACCGGTGCGCCGCGTCCCGGCCGTGGTACTCGTACGGCGCCGGTGGCATCGTGAGCCACACGTCGTCGGACATCAGGTCCACCATCGCGTCGACGTCGAACGCGAGGAACGCGTCGACGAAGCGCTCCAGGAGCGCCTCGTCCTCCTTCGAGGGCGTGTCCGGAATCGGCGGGCTGCTCCGGCGCAGCGTGGCCCGGGCCCGCTTGAGCGCGTTGTTCGCCGCGACGACCGTGATGTCCAGCATCTCCGCGGTGTCCTTGGCCGGGTAGCCGAGGACGTCACGCAGGATCAGCGTGGCGCGCTGCCGCGGGGGGAGCTGCTGCATCGCGGTCACGAACGCGAGCGTGATCGCCTCCCGGGACTCGTAGCGGGCCTCCGGGCCGGGCCGGCGGTCGGGCACCGCGTCGAGCAGGGCGTCCGGGAACGGCTGCAGCCAGGCCACCTCGCCCAGGCTCGCCGGGGCCGGGACGCCCGCGGGGAGCGTCGGCTGGGGACGCCGGGTCGCCGAGCGCCGGTGGTTGAGGCACCGGTTGGTGGCGATCCGGTAGAGCCACGTCCGCACCGAGGAGCGGGCTTCGAACTCGGCCAGCCCGGTCCAGGCGGCCAGCAGCGTCTCCTGCGTGACGTCCTCGGCGTCCTGCAGCGACCCGAGCATCCGGTAGCAGTGGACCTGCAGCTCGGTCCGGTAGGGGCCGACCAGCGCGTCGAACGCGTGCTGGTCGCCGCGCCGGGCCAGCTCCAGCGGCGAGGGCATGGGACTCCTTCCCGGGATCAGACGCCGGCCGCGAACATCGCCAGGTTGGTCCGCTCCAGGGTCTTGACCGGCCCGGCGTCCCATCCGCTGGCCGCGCCCGCGGACAGGGCGTCGGGGAAGATGTCTTCGGCTCCGGCCTCGTATCCGTCCAGGATCGCCGCCGCGACCTCGGCCGGGGAGGCCTTGGGGAGGTCGAGGTCCCGGACCATGTCGGTGTCGATCGGTCCGGCGTAGACGCCGTGCACGGAGACGCCGGCGGCCAGCAGCAGCGCGCGCTGCGACTGGGTGAGCGAGGCGGCGGCGGCCTTCGACACCGCGTAGGACGGCATGACCGGCACCGGCGCGATGGCCCCGAGCGACAGCACGTTCACGATCGACCCGGCGGCCCGGCTGAGGTGCGGAATGAACGCGGTGCTGACCGCGAGCAGCCCGAAGAGGTTGACGGCGAGGTGGTCCTCGAGCGTCTCCCGGCCGTCGAGCCGGTCGGGCAGGCAGAGGCCGGCGTTGTTGACGAGGACGTCGAGCGCGTCGATCCGCGCGGCCGCCGCGGCGACGTCGGCCGGGTCGGTGACGTCGAGCGGAACGGCGGCGACGCGCGGGTCGGCGTGGGGCACCGGATGGCGCATGCCCGCGTAGACCGTGCCCGCCCCGCGGCGCAGCGCCTCGGTCACGAGGGCGTATCCCAGCCCGCGATTCGCTCCGGTGACGAGGACGGTCTTGTCGGCGATGGTGCGGCCGGCCATGGTGGCTCCTGTTCTCGAAGGTGTCGGACGACTGGGTAGACACCACGGCCGGACCGAAGTGGTCGGTCCGGCGCCGAGAAGTTGCGCCCGGGGGTGTGCCGAGCCGATCAACGGGAAGGTCGATGCGCCGAGACCGCCTACGCCTCGGTGAGGACATCCCATGATCCACAGTGAAACGACCGTCGGGCTGGTGGCGACCCCGCCCGACCATCCGGCCCGCGTGACCGCCCGGCTCGCCGCCGAGCTGGCCGACCGGTGGACCGTCCGCGAGGGCTGGGGTGAGGTGGCGCCCCGCCGCGACGGCGGGGCCGAGGCCCTGCTCGACGACGTCGCCCGCCGGCGCGCCGACGAAGGCTGGGACGTGGCGATCTGCCTGACCGACCTGCCGCTGCACGCCGAGCGGGTACCGCTGGTCGCCCAGGCGTCGACCCGGCGCCGGGTCGCGATCGTGTCGCTGCCCGCGCTGGGCCTACGTCAGCTGGCCGCGGTCCGCGAGATCGTTCCGGATCTGGTGGAACGGCTGCTCGGCGATGCGTCCGACGATCGTCGGCCGGCCGCCGTCCACCGGGTGATCGGCGACGACGAGGCGCGCTACGTGGCGTCGTCGCTGATCGGGCGGGTGCGCCTGCTGGCCGGGATGATCCTGGCCAACCGCCCGGGGCGTGCGTTGCCGGGCCTGTCCAAGCTGCTCGTCGGCGCCTTCGGCACCGCGGCCATCGCGCTGGCCAACTCCAGCGTCTGGAAGCTGGGGGAGGCGCTCGGCGCACTACGGCTCACCGTGATCATGCTCCTGGGGCTGGGCGCGCTGGTGACCTGGCTGATCGTCGCCCACGACCTGTGGGAGACGGCCGGCGGTGACACGTCGGTCGAGCTGGCCCGGCTGTTCAACCTGGGGACGATCGGCACGCTCGCGCTGGCCGCGGCGGTGTGTTACCTCGTGCTGTTCGTCGGAACGGTGCTGGTCGGGGCGCTGCTGATCGACACGTCCGTATTGGGGGAGGCGTTGCAGCGGCCGGTGCACCTCACCGACTACCTGACGCTCGCCTGGCTCATCAGCTCGCTGGCCACGGTGGGCGGCGCGATCGGCTCCGGGCTGGAGGACGAGGAGACGGTGCGGGCCGCCGCGTACGGCTACCACCCCGAACCCGGCGGCTGGCGGGACGAGCGGTGATCCGCCGGGTTTGCGGCTTCTTCCGGAGGGTAGTCGGCGGTCCACTCGGCGCGCCTGGGGCCGTCGGGATCCGCTATCGGAGGCTTATCCGTGACTCGACTAGAAACCCGACCACCGGAAATCCGGGAAACGACGAAGGACAGACACGACGAGGTACAGCGGCGGGGCCGCGGGCTCGGCTGGATGAGCCTCGGCTTGGGCGTGGCCCAGCTGGTGGCCCCGAACGCGGTCCGCCGGATCAGCGGCGTCGACGATTCCCCGACGTCGCGGGCGGTCGTCCCGCTGGTCGGCGCGCGGGAGCTGGTGCACGCGGCCGGGCTCCTGACGAGCCGGCGCAAGGGCGCCTGGGCCTGGACCCGGGTGATGGGCGACGCGATGGACCTGACCGCGCTCGGCGTGGCCATCTCCCACCGCGCCGGCCAGCGTCGCCGCCGGCTCCTGGGCGTCACCGGGGCCATCGTCGGCATCACGGCGGTGGACCTGCTGACCGCCGTGCAGGCCACCCGAAGCACAGCAACCTCAGGCCGAGGAGGACCCATGGAACTGACCGCCACCACGACCGTCCGCATACCCGCGCCCGAGGTCTATACGTTCTGGCGCGACCTGCAGAACCTCCCGACGTTCATGGCGCACCTGGAGGAGGTCCGCACCACCGGTGACCGGACGAGCCACTGGACCGCGGGTGCGCCGTTCGGTCAGAACGTCGAGTGGGACGCCGAGATCGTCGACGAAGCGGCCGGCGAGAGGATCGCCTGGCGGTCGACCGGGGACGCCGACGTCCCGAACGCGGGCACGGTCCGGTTCGTCCCGGCTCCGGACGGGGTGAGCACCGAGGTGCACGTCGTCCTGACCTACGACATCCCGGGCGGCCCGGTCGGCAAGGCCGTCGCCAAGTACTTCGGCGAGGAGCCGCACCAGCAGCTCGACGACGACCTGCGCCGGTTGAAGCAGGTGCTGGAGACCGGCGAGGTGGTCCGGTCCGACGGAGCTCCGTGGGGCAAGCGGGCCCGCAAGGAGTTCCCGCAGCGTCCGGCCCAACCGCTGTCGGACGACGAACTCGCGAAGGGAGCGGACGCATGAGGGCGAACACCTGGGCCGGCCGGAACAAGGTCGAGGTCCGTGACGTACCGGATCCGAAGCTGCTGAACCGCCGCGACGCGATCGTGCGGATCACCTCCACCGCGATCTGCGGCTCCGACCTGCATCTGGTCGACGGCTACGTGCCGACGATGCAGGACGGCGACGTGATGGGGCACGAGTTCATGGGCGAGGTGGTCGAGGTCGGGTCCGACGTGCCCGGGGACCGGCTGCGGGTCGGCGACCGGGTCGTCGTGCCGTTCCCGATCGCCTGCGGCGCGTGCGGGGCGTGCGCGGCCGAGCTGTACTCGTGCTGCGAGAACACCAACCCCAACGCCGGGATCGCGGAGAAGATGTTCGGTCACCCGGTCGCCGGCATCTTCGGCTACTCGCACCTGACCGGCGGCTTCGCCGGTGGTCAGGCCCAGTACGCGCGGGTGCCGTTCGCCGACGTCGGCCCGCTGAAGATCGAGTCCGACCTCACCGACGAGCAGGTCCTGTTCCTCTCCGACATCCTGCCCACGGGTTACATGGGGGCGGAGATGTGCGACATCCAGCCCAGCGACGTCGTGGCGGTGTGGGGCGCCGGTCCGGTGGGCCAGTTCGCGATGGACAGCGCCCGGGTGCTGGGCGCCGCGGAGGTCATCGCGATCGACAAGGAGCCCTACCGGCTGGAGATGGCCGAGCGGGCCGGGCACACCCCGGTGAACTTCGACGAGGTCGACGTGCGGTCCCGGCTGCTGGAGCTGACCGGTGGGCGCGGGCCGGACAAGTGCATCGACGCGGTCGGCCTGGAGGCCACCCACGGCAGCGCGCACATCGCCGCGTTCGACCGGGTCAAGCAGGCCGTGCGGTCGGAGAGCGATCGTCCGCACGCGCTGCGCCAGGCGATCCTGTCGTGCCGCAGCGGCGGTGTCGTCTCGGTGATCGGCGTGTACGGCGGCCTGGTCGACAAGTTCCCGGCCGGGGCCTGGATGAACCGGGCCCTGACCCTGCGCACCGGGCAGTGCCACGTGCAGCGGTACATGGAGCCGCTGCTGCGGCGCATCGAGGCCGGGGAGATCGATCCGACCCGGATCATCACCCACACTCTCCCGCTCGACGAGGCCGAACGGGGCTTCGAGCTGTTCAAGAACAAGCAGGACAACTGCGAGAAGGTCGTCCTCAAGCCCTGAGGACCACAAAGTCCCGGCCGTCGTGCATGAGAACGCGGCGGCCGGGAAGGCGCGGCTATGACCAAAGAAATGGAAGGCGACAACCGGAAGCGGCGCGCGCTCGCTCGCGAGGCGCGCGAGGAGGGCCGGAGCCCGAGCGAGAGCGGAGCGACGCTGGGCTCGTCCAAGCAGCGCGAGCACATCCGCACGGGCCGGCGGGACGGTCCGCCGCCGGCCGGCCCGCACAAGCCCGGGCCGCAGGCTCCGGTCGAGCGCGGCCGGCCCGAGGACGGCGAGCCCGCCACCGCGCGCGACTCCGGCGGCGGCGAATCCGCCACTCCGGACGAAGGGGCGCTGCGCCTGCGCTACCGCGAGGTGGTCGGTGGGGCCGCGGAGCGGGCCGGCGTGGAGTTCGACGACGCCAAGCGCGCGGCCCGGGCGGCGATCGCCGTGCTGGCCGGCGTACTCGGCCCGGCCGACCGGCGGCGCCTGCTGGCCGCCCTGCCGGCCGAGCTGACCGACGGGCCACGCTTCCTGGCGCCGACGCCGCCGGCCGCGGAGGCCGACTTCGTGCGGGCCCTGGCGCTGCTCGCCGGCTGCGAACCCGAGCAGGCCCTGCGCCGGGCCCAGGCGGTGTTCGCCGCGATCAACCACGAGGACCCCGACCTGCTGCGGGCGTTGGACGTACCGGACGGGCTCGACGACCTGGTGCTGACCTTCAGCGGGTGAGGCGGATCCAGCGGTAGCCGTACCCGTTCAGCGCGAGCGCCCCCAGGTCGATGTCCCGGCCGTAGTCGCTGTCGCCGAACAGGTTGAGCGGACGGTGCCGACCGGTCAGCGAGTCGTGGAGGTCCAGGCAGCACGGCACGTCGTCGAGGTTGTGGAGGAAGACCGTCGTCGTGTCGTCCAGGTCGGCCCGGTGGACGAGCACGCCCGGCTGCCCGGTGGTGAGGACCTCGTGCTCGCCGGCGCCGATCTCCGGGCATTCGCGCAGAGTGTGCAGTATCCGCTCGAACCACGACAGCATGCTGGTCTCGTCGAGACGCTGATCGGTGACGTTGACGTGCTGGTAGCCGTAGTCGCCGACGTCGATCACCGGCGTGATCACCCGCTCGGCCGGCGCGCCGGAGAATCCCGCACCGGGGCCACCGTCCCACTGCATCGGCGTCCGGATCGCCCGTCGCTCCGGGAGGCGCAGGTCCTCGCCCATGCCGATCTCGTCGCCGTAGCGCAGCACCGGCGTGCCGGCCATCGTCAGCTGGAGGCTGTAGGCGAGCTCGATGCGCCGGCGGTCGCCGCCCAGCATCGGCGCCAGTCGACGGCGGATGCCCCGGTCGTAGAGCTGCATGTCGGGCTCCGGCCCGAACTCGGCGAACACGTCGGCGCGCTCGGAGTCGCTCAGGCCGCCGAGGTCCACCTCGTCGTGGTTGCGCAGGAACGTCGCCCACTGCGCGTGGTCGGGAAGATCGGGCAGCGCCGCCAGCGTGTCCCGGATCGGCTGCGGATCGCGTCGGGCCAGCGCGAGCATCATCGCCTGGTTGAGCCGGAACGCGAACAGCATCGTCGTCCGGCTGGAGGTGCCGTCGGCGCTGCCGAAGTACTCGAGCAGCTCGGCGTCGGCGACGTTGGCCTCGGCCAGCAGCACGGCGTCGCCGGTCCGCCAGGACACCCGCTCACGCAGGTCGCGCAGGAACCGGTAGTCGGGCCGGCGCTGCCTGCCGGTTTCGATCAGGAACGGCGCGGCGTCGATCCGGAACCCGGCGACCCCGAGCCGTAACCAGAACTCGGCGATCTTCCCGATCTCCCGGCGCACCGCCGGGTTGTCGGTGTTGAGGTCGGGTTCGGTCCGGTAGAACCGGTGCCGGTACCAGGCCCCGGCCCGTTCGTCGAACGTCCACGTCTCCTTCTCGACGCCGGGGAAGACCTGACCGCTCCAGCGGTCGGGAGGCTCGGTCTCGGACCAGACGTACCAGTCGCGGTACTCCGACGCCGGGTCCTCCCGGGCCGCGCGGAACCAGGGATGCTGGTCGCTGGTGTGGTTGACCACCAGGTCCATCAGGACGCGCAGCCCCCGCTCGTCGGCCTCGGCCAGGAACAGGGCGAAGTCGCCGAGGTCGCCCAGGCACGGGTCGATCGCGTAGTAGTCGACGATGTCGTAGCCACCGTCGACGCCCGGCGACGGGTGCACGGGGTTGAGCCAGATCGTGTTGACGCCCAGACGGGACAGATAGTCCAGGCGATCGGTCAGACCGGGGAAGTCTCCGATGCCGTCGCCGTCGGAGTCCTGGAAGAGCCGGACGTCCACCGAGTAGATGACCGCGTTGCGGTACCACCGTCCGGGCATCACTCCTCCACGAGCAGGCCCTCGCGGAGCCGGCTCAGCGTCGCCGAGAGCAACCGGGACACCTGCATCTGCGAGACGCCGATCTCCTCGGCGATCTCGGCCTGCGTCTTGTCGAACACGAACCGCAGGTGCAGCACGTACCGCTCGCGGGACGGCACGCCCTCGAGCAGCGGGATCAGCGACTCGTGGTTGTCGACCGCCTCCAGCGCCCGGTCGTCGTCGCCGAGCGTGTCGGCCAGCCGGGCCGCGCCCTCCTGCGGGCGGACCGGGGTCTCCAGCGAGACCGCCGAGAAGGCCACGCCCGCGTCGAGCCCCTCGATCACCTCCTCCTCGCTGAGGTTCAGGTAGGAGGCCAGATCGCCGGTGCTCGGGGCGTGGTCGTCCCGCTGGGCCAGGTCCCGCCGGGCCGCGTGCACCAGGAGGTACAGCTCCTTGATCCGCCGGGGCACCCGGACGGCCCATCGGCGGTCCCGGAAGTACCGCCGGATCTCGCCCATCATCGTCGGCACGGCGAACGCGAGAAACGGGGAGCCGCGGTCCGGGTCGAACCGGTCGATGGCCGAGATCAGCCCCACTCGAGAGATCTGGACGAGATCGTCGAACTCCACCCCGCGCCGCGCGTACCGGCAGGCGATGTGGTCGGCGAGCGGCAGGTGGACGACGACCAGGTCTTCACGCACCCCGGCGCGCCGCGGATCGTCGGCCGGCAGCGCGGTCAGACGCCGGAACAGCCCTTCGACGGTCGCGTAGTCGTCGTAGCGGGGTTCGGAATCGGGCGGGCGGTCAATTTCGAGGACGCCGGGGGACACAGGCCATCACTCCTTCCACGACGGACGACGGAGACGGAACGGCCACACCGCACGTTCACAGAGCCGATCGAGGACGCGCATGCACCTGGAGGGGCGAACTATCGCGGTCCCCTCGGCCCGGGAGCACAGAGATTCGCGGAGGGGTTTCGTCCCGGACGAATAGGGCAGGGGGCGGGAGCCACTGTTCTGTTTGAGCCCGAGGAGACGGGGCACAGATGTCGCCCGAAATGCCCGGCACGAAATCCGACGAGCCGGAACGCCCGGACGACTGGTGGCGGGAGCAGCTGTCGAACCTCTACGGCCTGTTCGTGGTCTCGATGATGATGTTCGACGGGCGCGATCCCGACGACATCCTCCGCCTGGCCACCACGTCCCTGCCCGCGCTGTGCGCGTGCACCCTCGACTCGGTGTACCTGCGGGTCGAGGAGGTGCTGGCCCCCGCGCACGGCGACCGGCCCGATCCGGTCCTGGTGGAAGCCCTGGTGAGCCTGGACGGCCACAGCGGGCCGATCCCGGCCGCGGACGGCGGGTGGCGCTGGGCGATGGCGCTGGGAAGCCCGGCCGAGCTGCTCGGCTATCTCGTCGTCTGCTCCGCCGACGCCCCGTCCGCCGACGAGTTCTTCCTGGTGAAAGCGCTCGCCCAGCAGACGTCCGGCGCGCTGGCGAGCGCGCGGCTGCATCAGCGTGAACGCGAGCAGTCGGCGGCGCTGCTGGCGCTGAACACCGAGCTGCAGACGCTCAACGGCCGGCTCTCGACCACGGTCGCCCGTCTGGAGAAACAGACCGAGGTGCTGGAGCGGCTCAGCGAGGCCACCGCGTCCGGCGCGGGCGAGGCCGGGATCGTCCTCGCCCTGCACGAGCTGACCGGCCTGCCCGCGGTCGTGGAGGACCGGTTCGGCAACCTGCTGGCCTGGGCCGGCCCGGACCGGCCCGACCCCTATCCCAAGGCGGTCGCGCACCGGCGGGAGGGGCTGCTCCGGCAGGCGGCCGCGGTGCCGCATCCGATCCGCGTGCAGTCCCGGGTGATCTCGCTGGCCAAGCCGCGGCAGGAGGTGCTCGGCGTGGTCGCGCTCGTCGATCCGCGCCACGCGGCCGGTGACCAGGAGGTGTTCGCGCTGGAGTACGCGACCACGGTCCTGGCCCTGGAGCTGTCGCACCAGCGCAGCCTGGCCGAGGCCGAGCTGCGGCTACGCCGTGACCTGGTCGACGACCTGATCGCGGGCACCGACGAGCACAGCGCCTATGCCCGGGCCGACGCGCTCGGCCACGATTTGCGCGGCCCGCACCACGTCGTCGTCGTCAAATGGAGCCGGACGCAGACCGACGACGCGGTGGCGTCGGCCGCGGCCGGGACGGTGGGCGCGTTGCAGCTGCCGAGCCTGATCTCCCGGCGGGCCGGCAGCGTGGTGCTGCTCGCGCACGGGTCGCTGGACGGCGACGGTCTGCACCGGGCCCTGGCCGAGAAGCTCGGCGGGACGGCCGGAGCGATCGGGATCGGCGGCCGCTGCCGGGGGCCGACGGACGTCCCCCGCTCGTACTCCGAGGCGGTCCGGGCGGCCGACGTCCGGCGCGACTCCCGATCTCCCGATGGCGTGACCTCGTACGACCAGCTCGGGCTCTACCGGATCCTGGACACCGGGGCCGGTAGCGGCGCGGTCGAGGAGTTCGTGCAGGAGTGGCTGGGGGAGCTGCTGGCCTACGACCACCGCAAGAACACCGACCTCGTCCACACGCTCTCCCAGTACCTGGAGTGCGGCGGCAACTACGACGAGACCGCCGCCGCGCTCCTCATCCACCGCAGCACTCTGCGCTACCGGCTCGGCCGGATCCGTAAGATCGGTGGACACGATCTCAACGACGTCGACGACCGGCTGAACCTGCACGTAGCCACTCGAGCCTGGCAGGTGCTCCAGCGGCCGGAGTGAACGGAGAGCCAGTGCCGGAGACGACCATGGCCGCGACGCTCGGCGGGGTGTCGCTCGACGCCGGTGACCACCTCTGCGTCTTCTACCGGGGGCAGGAAGAGCGCGACCGGTTGCTGCTCCCGTTCCTCGCCGAGGGGCTGCGGGCCGGTCACGCGGTGCTCTACCTCGGTCGGGAGGGCGAGAAGGACACGATCGCGGCGCGGCTCGGCGGGCGCGGCAACCTCGAAATCGGCGAGCCGGAAGACGGGCACCTGCGCGACGGCCGGTACTCCCCGGAAGACCTGTTCGAGCGTCTCGACGACTGGGTCGCGCGCACTCTGTCGTCCGGGGCCGCGCCGTTCGGCCGAACCGCCGGCGACATGAGCTGGGCGAGCCGGCTGATGTCGCCGGGGCTGGTGCCGGAGCTGGTCGGCGAGGAGATCGCGGTCACCCGCTGGCTGCGTCAGTACCCCCTGGTCGTGCTGTGCCTGTACGACCTCGATCTGTTCGGCGGCGAGCTGATCATCCCGATGGTCAAGGCCCATCCGAAGGTCTGGATGGCCGGCACGCTGGTCGAGAACCCCTACTACCTGCGGTCGACCGAGAGCGTGGTCCGTCGCTGACATCGATGCGCGTTCGACGCGCATCCGTTCGGACCGTTTCGGCGGCCCCGGCCGGGTAGCCCCGCCGGCATGGGTGAGTCGGCAATTCTCTCGGCCCGGAGGGCCTTCGTGTCGTTAGGGGCCGGTGCGGCCGTGGCCGCCGTGGCGGTGGTTCTGGGCGTTCCGGACGTCGCCCCGCTGGCCGGCTGGGTGGTGGCCGCCACGACGATCCTGGTCTGGGTCTGGCGGACG
Source organism: Cryptosporangium phraense (assembly GCF_006912135.1). NCBI lineage: Bacteria > Bacillati > Actinomycetota > Actinomycetes > Cryptosporangiales > Cryptosporangiaceae > Cryptosporangium > Cryptosporangium phraense. The sequence continues at coordinate 205,644 of NZ_VIRS01000013.1, forward strand.
AGCTGGCCGCAGGGCGAGGCCGGCACCAAGCGCCTGGCCGAAGCGGAGGCCCACACCCGCTCCACCGACACCTGGGTGCTGCTGGCCGCGGTGGCCAGCCTGGCCGCCGTGGTGTGGACGCTGGTGCGCTCGTCCGGCCAGCAGGATCCGCAGGCCGTCGCGGCGGTGATCCTGAGCGTGCTCGCGGTCCTCCTCTCCTGGGCGCTGGTGAACACGGTGTTCGCGCTGAAGTACGCCCGGCTCTACTACCTCGACACCGACGGTGGAATCACGTTCAACCAGCCCGACCCGCCGGCCTACAGCGACTTCGCCTACCTGGCGTTCACGATCGGGATGGCGTTCGCGATGGCCGACAACGAGCCGAACACCAGCGAGATCCGGAAGGTGGTGTTGGCCCACTCGCTGCTGTCGTACGCGTTCGGCACCGGCGTCCTCGCGGTCGCGATCAACCTGGTGACGAACCTCGGCCAGAGCTGACCCACCTCCTCAGAACACGATCGGCAGGATCCCGGTCAGCCGGGTCGCGGCGAGCATCCGGCACAGCAGCGGCGTGGGCTCCGCGAGCCCGAGGGAGACACCGTTACCGCCCAGGTACGCCCGCGCGTCCACCAGCCCGGTCAGCCCTCGGGCGTCGACGAACGACAGGCCGGCGCAGCCGAGGACGGCACGGTCACCGATGGCCGTCTCCAGGTGCCGGACGCAGCGCCGCAGCTCGACCGCTCCCTCCCGGTCGAGCTCGCCGAGGAGGTCGATGCGGTGATCGCGATCGGTCCGCGCGACTCGTACTAGCATGTCGCCACGTTCCTCCGCGGGCGGCTCCCGGCGCCTGAGCACCGCAGGTCGAAAAGTCCGCCGTTCGTGGGCCTGGCGAATCGAACCCGGCCTCGTCGTCCACATCGGAGGGGCGGGTAGGCTGGCGGCTCCAGGTGACGGACGCTTCCGAAAGGCCACCGCGATGACCCCCGACGCGATCCGCACCGACGTGGCGCACTCCGCCCGGATGTACGACTTCCTGCTCGGCGGCAAGGACAACTTCGAGGTCGACCGGCAGGCCGTCGCGCAGCTGCTCGTCGCGTCTCCGCAGATCCGCGACCTGGCCCGGGACAACCGGCGGTTCCTCCGCCGGGCCGTGCGGTACCTGGCCGGCGAGCGGGGCATCCGGCAGTTCCTCGACATCGGCACCGGCCTGCCGACCTCGCTCAACCTCCACGAGGTCGCCCAGGGCGTCGCCCCCGAGGCGCACGTCGTGTACGTCGACAACGACCCGCTGGTCCTCGTCCACGCCCGGGCCCTGCTGGCCAGCGCGCCGGAGGGCCGCACCGCCTACGTCGAGGCCGACCTGCGGGAGCCCGCCACGATCCTCGGCGCGGCCGAGCTGCGCGACACGCTCGACCTCGACCGGCCGATCGCGCTGAGCCTCCTGGCCATCCTGCACTTCTTCACCGCCGAGGCCGACCCCTACGGGATCGTCGCCACGCTCGTCGACGCGCTCCCGTCCGGCAGCGCGCTGGTCATCAGCCACGCCACCTCGGACTTCCTCACCGAGGAGATGCGCCGCACGGCCGAGATCTACCAGCGTCAGGGCATCGCGGGCACGGCCCGCTCCCACGACGAGGTGCTGCGTTTCTTCGACGGTCTGGGGCTGGTCGATCCCGGGCTGGTCCTGGTCAACGACTGGCGGCCCGACGGCGAGTCCGCCCCCGACGCGCCCCGCGGCATCTACGGCGGGGTCGCGTTCAAGCCGTAGCAACGTCACATCCGGCACTACTTGACCCGGGCGGCGAGCGGCCGACGACGAGGACATGCCCCCTGTCAAGGTTCTCCGAGTCGCCGCCGCCCTGGTGCTGCTCAACGCCGGCTGGCTCGCGCTCGGGCTCGTCCACGTCTGGAGCCATCCGGCTCTCGGCTGGGTGACCTTGCCGGTCGGGGCGCTGCTGGCCGGGCTCGCCTGCCGACAGGTGGCCCGCGCCCCGGAGCTGGACGTCTCCACCCGCCGGTTCTGGGGCCGGATGGCGCTGGCCTGCGTGTTGCTGACCGCGGCGATCGTGTCCAACGCGGTCGACGCGGTCGGCGGGGCCACGCTGTCGCAGCGGGTCGGGCCGGTCACGGTCACGCTGTACCTGCTGATGCTCGCGCTCGTCCTCTGGGCGCTGTTCCGCCTGCCGTCGTGGGAGCGCAGCCGCAGCGACTGGGCCCGGTTCGGGCTCGACGCGTTGATGGTGATGATCACCGTCGCCGCGCTGACCTGGCATTTCCTGCTCCGCAACCACCAGGAGTGGAACGCCCAGACCGGCTCGGCCGGGGCCCTGATCTCGATCGTCGTGGTCACGTTCCTGTCCGTGGCCACGTTCACCAAGGTCGCGTTCGCCGGGGCCGGCCGCCTCGACCGGCGGGCGATCCGGATCCTCGCGGCCGGCGCCGCGATCGCCTCGACGTTCGGCAGCCTGTCGCCGCTCCTGGTGTCCCGCCCGTACCTGTCCACCAGCCTGATCGCGGTCCCGATCGCGTCGCTGACGATCCACCTGGCCGCCGTCCGGCAGCTCCGCGCGGGCAACCGGCCGCCGGCCCGGCGGCGCCGGTCCCGGCGCGTCAGCCTCGTCCCCTACCTCGCGGTCGCCATCACCGACGCGTTGCTGCTGGCCACCAGCACGACGGACGGGAACGAGACGTTCGTGATGGAGCTCACCGCGGTGACGCTCACCGTGGTGGTCGTCATCCGGCAGATCCTCGCGCTGCGCGACAACAACCGCCTGCTGGGCACCGTCGACGCCCAGCTCACGCACCTGAAGGGCTACCAGAACGAGCTCGAGTACCAGGCGACGCACGACAGCCTGACCGCGGCCGCCAACCGGGCCCTGCTCGAACGGCACGTCCAGCGGCTGCTGGCCGAGCGGGAGCCGTTCCACCTGATGCTCCTCGACGTCGACGACTTCAAGACCGTCAACGACCGGCTCGGGCACGGCGTCGGCGACGCCCTGCTCACGCTCGTCACCAACCGGCTGACCGACGCCGTCGACTACCGCGGCCTGGTGGCGCGCCTCGGCGGCGACGAGTTCGCGATCGCCGTTCCGGCGGTCGCGGCCCCCGGTAACGCGATCGAACACCTCCTGGACGACGTCGTGGCCGCCGTCCGCGAGCCCGTCGAACTGGCCGGCCACACGCTGGTCACCGGGACCAGCGTCGGCATCGCGACCAGCCGCTCCGACGACACCGCGTCCGAGCTCCTGCGCCGCGCCGACGTCGCGATGTACTCGGCCAAGGGCGCGGGCGGCAACGGCTGGCGCTGGTTCGATCCGGCCATGGACCAGGCCGCCGACGAGACCGCCCGGCTCTCGGCCGACCTGCGCACCGCGCTGGCCGACGGGCAGATCTTCGCGCTGTTCCACCCGATCACCGACCTGGAGACCGAGACGCCGATCGGTGCCGAGGTGCTCATGCGCTGGCAGCACCCCGAGCGCGGGCTCGTGCCCCCGGACGTCTTCATCCCGCTGGCCGAGCGCAACGGCAGCATCGTCGAGCTCGGGTACTGGGTGCTCGAGTTCGCCGCCCGGCAGGCCGCCGACTGGCAGGGCCGGTTCGGCGACCGGGCGCCGGCCAAGGTGAGCGTCAACGTCTCGGCCCGGCAGCTGGCCGAGCCGGACTTCGTCGACCGGGTCGAGGCGATCCTGCGGGAGACCGGCGTCGACACCTCCGGGCTCGTCCTGGAGGTGACCGAGACCGCGGTGCTCACCACCGACGTCGCGATCGCGCAGTTGCACCGGCTCAAGGACCTCGGTCTACGGGTGGCCCTGGACGACTTCGGCACCGGCCACTCGTCGCTGAGCCTGCTGCTCGACAGCCCGGTCGACGTCCTCAAGGTCGACAAGTCGTTCGTCAGCGGCACCAGCGCGAACGGCGCCGGCGCGATCATCACGAAGAACCTGGTCGGGTTCGTCAACGACTTCGGCATCGAGGCCGTCGCCGAGGGCGTCGAGACGCAGGCGCAGGCCGCGACCCTGCGCCGGGTCGGTTACCGGCTCGCGCAGGGACACCTGTACGGCCGCCCGATGGCCGCCGAGGACTTCGAACGCCTGTTCACCGCGCACCTCGGCGCCTCAGAGCGCGGCCCCGGGCAGGGTGAGGGTGAACGTCGAGCCGTGGCCGGGGGCGCTGGTCGCGGTGAGGTCGCCGCCGTGGGCGCGGGCCAGCTGGCGGGCGATCGGCAGGCCGAGGCCGCTGCCGCCGGTGGCGCGGGTACGTGACGTGTCGGCCCGCCAGAAACGGTCGAAGATCCGGGACAGGTCCTCGGGCGCGATGCCTGCGCCGGTGTCGGTCACCGCGATCTCCAGCGCGCCCGGCCGCGCCGGCGGCACCGCCGTTCCCGGCGGCGCCGGCGGCACCGACAGCGACACGGTGACCGTGCCGCCCGCGGGCGTGTGCCGGATCGCGTTCGACAGCAGGTTCCCGACGATCTGACGCAGCCGCACCGGGTCCACCAGAACCTCCGGGTCCGCGTCGGCGGTGAGTCCCAGCCGCACCGCGGTGCCGGCCCGCTGGGCGTCGAGCAGCTGCTCCAGCAGGTCCCGCACGTACACCGGCTCCGGGTGGACGCGCAGCGTGCCCGCGTCGGCGGCGGCGAGGTCACGCAGGTCGTCGACAACGTGGTTGAGCAGGATCGACTCTTCGACGAGCACGTCCAGCACCTCGTCGTCGACCGTGACCGCGCCGTCGCGGGCGCTCTCCAGCCAGGCCCGGATCGTGGCCAGCGGGGTGCGCAGCTCGTGCGCGATGTCGTTGACCATGTCCTGGCGCTGCCGTTCCAGCGCCTCCCGGCGCGCGGACAGCTCGTTGAACGCCTCGGCCAGGTACCCGATCTCGTCGCGGGTGGTGACCGGCACCGGCCGGCGGACGTCCCGGCGGGCGGCATCGGTGAGCGTCCGCAGCGGGCGGACGAGACGGCGTCCGGCGACGACCGTGGCGACGCCGGCGATCAGCACCACCAGGACGGTCGTCCCGACGATCCCGAGGACGTCCCGGGCCGAGAGCGGGGCCGCGGTCGCGGGGGCGGCGACGCCGGTGACGAACAGCAGCGCGGGCGGCGCGACGAACGGCTCGAGCTGGGCCCGGCGCTCCAGGTCGAGGCACCGCTGCACCTCCCCGTTCGGTTCGACGCCGGCGATCGTGAACGTCGGGGTGACGGTCAGTCCGGTCCGGCCCGAGCATCGGGCGACCGCGGCGCTCAGCGCGGCCAGCGGAGCCCGTTCGGCGCCGACCGGGGTGTCCAGCGCGGTGCCGGAGCAGAATCCCGACTCCTCGGTGTCCGCGCTGACCCGCTGGATCCGCGGCCGTCCGCTCGGGGTGCGGACGATCTCGGCCGCGACCCCGGTCTTGCGCAGGCACGACACGAGCGCGCCCGCGGCCTTGTCCAGCAGCTGCCGGTCGGCCCCGCTCACCCGGTACGGGCCGACCGCCCGCGGGTCGATCAGTCCGCCGGTCGCCCGGGTGATGCCGGCGTCCAGCGAGAGCGGATCGACGGTCGCGGTGGGGACGTCGGAGACCGCGGCCGCGTCGGCGGCGTCGGCCGGGGAGGCCGCGATCACCCGGCGGCGCGCGTCGGTGAGCGCGATCCGGCTGCCGGTCAGGTCGGCCAGCCGGCGCACGGTGGACTCGGCGCCGCTCCAGTCGGGGTGGGTCGCCGCGTACTCGATCAGCGTGTCGTAGACGTCGGTGTCGGACGTCAGCGTGCGGCTGCGCTCCTGCGTGACCGCCCGGCGGGTCAGCTCGGTCGAGAGCCAGGCGGTGGCCGCGCTCGCGCACACCGCGATGAGCAGCGACGTCGCCAGCAGCCGCACGACCAGACTCCGCCGCAGCGGAACGGCTCCCTTCACCGGCTCGCGTCGATCAGCTTGTAGCCGACGCCGTAGACGGTCACCAGGTACGCGGGCCGCCGGGGGTTCGGCTCGATCTTGCGGCGCAGGTTCGAGACGTGGGTGTCGATCGCCCGCTCGGTCGAGTCGCGTCCGTAGCCGTTCGTCTGCTCGAGCAGGTTCGCCCGGGTGAACACCCGCTCCGGGTGGCGCACCAGCGTGGCCAGGATCGCGAACTCGTCCGGCGTGCAGTCGACGACCGCCTCGCCGACCCGGACCTCCCGGCGCGGGACGTCGACCGCGATCGGACCTACCCGGAACACGTCGGGAACCATCGGGTCGGCCCGGCGCAGCAGCGCGCGGACCCGGGCCACCAGCTCACGCGGCCGGTACGGCTTGGTCAGGTAGTCGTCGGCGCCCCGGTCGAGGCCGGCCAGCAGGTCGTCCTCGCTGGTCCGGGCGGTCAGCATCAGCACCGGTACCCCGGACTCCCGACGCAGGGCCGCGCACACGTCCAGGCCGTCGAGCTCCGGCATCATCACGTCCAGCACCACGAGGTCGGGGCGCAGCCGCCGGGCCTGGTCGAGCGCGGTGCGGCCGTCGTGCGTGATCGTCGTGCGGTAGCCGGCGGACTCCAGGCAGCGGCGCAGGATCTCCGCGTGTTTCCGGTCGTCCTCGGCCACCAGGAGGTGGGCGGACACCCGGCCGACTATAGGTCGCGAACTGCGCGGACTCCCGGAACGACGGATTTCTCGCACGCCGACAACTTCCTGACATTCGCCCGCCAGTCTCCTCGTCATGCTCATCGACGGACGACGACGCGCGGTCATCGCGGCGGTGGTGACGGTGGTGGTCCTCGGGGTCGGCGCGGCCGTCTGGGCCGTGGCGACCCGACCGCCGGAGAAGACCGCCCGGACGGCCCGGGCGGTCGCGACCGTCGCGGTCACCCGCGCCGATCTGTCGACCGGCCGCTCGCTGAAGGGGACGCTCGGCTACGGCGCCCCGCGGACGCTGAAGGCGGGCCGGGAGGGCGTGGTGACGTGGCTCCCGGCGGCCGGTGACGTCGTCGAGCCGGGCGAGACGCTGTACCGCGTCGACGACGACCGGATTCCGCTGTTCGTCGGGAGTCCGCCGCTGTACCGCACGCTCTCGGCCCCGAACACCGTCGGGCGTGACGTCGCGATGGTCGTCAGCAATTTGAAAGCGCTCGGGTACCACGTCGGCCGTCAGCCGAAGGCGGGTTCGTACGTACCCGAGCCGTCCCCGTCTCCGGAACCGTCGGAAACGACGGACGAGCCGACCGCGGACCTTTGGGTGCGGGTCCGGGAGGGTGACGGCGTCCTCACCGACGCGGTGATCCGCGCGATCGAGGCCTGGCAGCACGACCTCGGCCTCACCGAGGACGGGACGCTCGCGGTCGGGGACGTCGTGGTGCTGCCCGGCGCGGTGCGCGTGGACGCGGTCAGCGCCCAGCCCGGCGATCCGACCGGCGGAGACCTGATGCAGGTCACCCGTACTACCAAAGTGGTGACCGCCACCGCGCCGCCCGAGGACGCCGACGCGTTCGCCGAGGGCACCACCGCGACCCTGCACCTGCCCAGCGGGACCGACACGACCGGCAAGGTCACCGCGGTCGCGACCACGATCCCGACCGACGACACCACCGGCGACCAGCCGCCGCAGCTCTCGATCACGCTCGCGCTCGACGACCCGGCCGCGGCCGGCCGCCTCGACGCCGGCGACGTGGACGTGGAGTTCGCAGGGGAGAAGCGGCCGGGGGTCCTGGTCGTCCCGGTCACCGCGCTGCTGGCGCTGCGAGAGGGCGGCTACGCGCTGCAGCGCGAGGACGGAAGCCTGATCGCGGTCACCACCGGGCTGTTCTCCGACGGGATGGTCGAGGTCGAGGGCGCCGGGGTTGCCGAGGGTCTGAAGGTCGTGACGACCTCGTGAGCCCGGTGCTGTCCGTGCGCGACGCCTGCCGCACGTATCCCGGTGGGCTCGTCGCCCTCGACCGCGTGAGTCTCGACGTCCGTCGGGGTGAGCTGCTGGCGATCGTCGGACCCTCCGGTTCCGGCAAGTCGACGCTGCTGAGCCTGATGGGGACGCTCGACCGGCCGACGTCGGGGAGCGTGGAGCTCGACGGGCAGGACGTCGCCACGCTCAGTGACCGGCGGCTGTCCGCGCTGCGCGGGCGGCGGCTGGGCTTCGTGTTCCAGCAGTTCCACCTCACCGACGGGCTGAGCGCGACCGAGAACGTGGCCACCGGCCTGCTCTACGCCGGGGTGCCGCGGCGGCGGCGCCGTCCGCTGGCCGAGGCCGCGCTGGAGCGGGTCGGGCTCGCCCACCGCCTCGGTCACCGGCCGCACCAGCTCTCCGGCGGCGAACGGCAGCGGGTCGCGATCGCCCGGGCGATCGTCAACGAGCCCGCGCTCCTGCTGGCCGACGAGCCGACCGGCGCGCTGGACACGGCCACCGGCCGGGCCGTCCTGGACTTGTTCCACCGCCTGCACGGCGAGGGCTCGACGATCGCGATCATCACCCACGACCGCGACATCGCGGCCGGCCTGCCCCGCCGGGTCGAGGTCCGCGACGGCCGGATCGTGAGCGACGGCCGATGACCGTGCACCCCGTCCGGCTGGGCCTTCGCGACCTGCTCTCCCTCGGCACGATCGGCCTGCGGACGCGACGCCTGAGGGCCGCGCTCTCGGCGCTCGGGATCGCGGTGGGCATCGCGACGATGGTCGCGGTCACCAGCATCCCCGAGTCCAGCGAACGGGCGCTGATGGACCGGCTGGCCGCGCTCGGCCCGAACCTGCTGCAGGTGGCGCCCAGCGAGAGCGCGGGCGACGAACCACGGCTGCCAGTCGAGGCACCGGCGATGGTGGCCCGGATCGCGCCGGTCACCGCGGTGGCCGCGGTGGCGAACACGCACGCGGTCGTGCGCCGCTCGGACCTGATCGATCCGAAGGACGGCTCCGGGCTGACCGTCCTGGCCGCGCGGCCCGGCCTTCTCGGCGTTCTCGACGCCCGGCTGAGGGAGGGACGCTTCGCCGACGAGACGTTCCCGACCGTGGTGCTGGGGTCGGTGGCGGCGACGCGGCTGGGGGTGCCGGCGGTTTCGGCCGCCCCGGTGCAGGTGCTGATCGGCGACGTCCGGTTCTCGGTCGTCGGGATCCTCGACCCGACGCCGCTCTCGCCCGAGATCGACCGGGCCGTGCTGGTCGGCTGGGGCGCGGCGGCGGCCCGGCTCGGCTTCGACGGCCACCCGACGACGCTCTACGTGCGGGCCGAGGAGCCGGCGATCGAGGCGGTCCGGGCCGTGCTCCCGGCGACCGTGAGCCCCGACAACCCGGGCCGGGCCGTCGTCAGCCTGCCGTCCGACGCCCTGGTCGCCAAGCGGGCCACCGAGCAGACGTTCTCCGTCCTGTTCGTGGGGTTGGCGCTGGTCGCGCTGCTGGTCGGCGGGATCGGCGTCGCCAACACGATGGTGATCTCGGTGCTGGAGCGCCGGTCCGAGATCGGGCTGCGCCGGGCGCTCGGCGCCAACCGGGGGCAGATCCGGGCGCAGTTCCTCACCGAGTCCGTCGTGCTGTCGGCCCTCGGTGGCGGGGCCGGGACGCTCCTGGGCGTCGCCGGGACCGCCGTCTATGCCGTGCACCACGGCTGGCCGGTCGTCGTGCCGGTCGGCGCGGTCGCCGGTGCTCTGGGCGGTGCGCTGCTGGTCGGCGTGGTCGCCGGCGTTTATCCGTCCGTTCGTGCGGCGCGGCTCACTCCGACCGCGGCGCTCGCGTCCGTATGACACCTATCGTGAAGGACCTCATGATCCGCATCAGCCTGCTCGCCGTGCCGCTGTTGATCCTCGCCGCCTGCGGCGGTACCGCGGCCGAGGACGAGCCCGAAGTGGCCACGCTCCGGTCCAGTAGTCCCAGCGCGTCGCCGACCCCGGGTGAACGTCCGCTGATCCGTCCTGACACGTCGGCGGAGGAGGAGGACCGGCTCACCGCGGTCTGGCTGACGTGCCTGAAGGAGCACGGTCACCCGAAGCAGGCCGACACCCCGGCGGACCTGCCGAAGGAGGAGTTCGAGGCGAGGGCCAAGGTGGCCGAGAAGGCCTGCGAGAGCAAGCAGCCCGAGCAGCTCTGGGAGCGGTCCAAGCGCTTGGACCCGGACTACGCCGACAAGCTCCGCGACTGGATCACCTGTATCCGCGCGCACGGCATCGACGCCTGGGAGTCCGACGGGTTCGTCACGTACCAGAGTTTGCCCCCGGACAGCGACCTGAAGAAGGTCGACGAATGCGAGGCCAAGGCGTTCGCCTGAGCGCAGGCGTCCTCACCGGGGGAGAGGGTGACCCGGGCCGTCCCGGGTCACCCTCCCTGCTCAGCGCGCCGCTTCCTCGATGAGCTCGACGAGCGCGGCCGCCTCCGGGATGGCCACGGTGTGCGATCCGCCGGCCAGTTCGACCGTCCGCCGCGACCCGGCCCGCTCGGCCATGAAGCGGTGCGCCTCCACCGGGATGTTGAGGTCCTCGCTGCCGAACAGGAACCACGAGGGCAGCGTCTTCCAGCCGGGTTCGCCGGACGGCTCGCCGAGCGCCGCGTCGGTGATCGGGCGCTGGGTCACGGCCATGATCGCGGCCTCGGCCGCGGGGGAGTCGGCGGCGAACTGGTGGTGGTACCGGTCCTGCTTGATGTACAGGTCGTTGGTGCCGTCCGGGAGCTTCGTCGGGGCCAGGGTCTCGCCCAGGCTGCTGCCCGGGAACCGGCCGGCCAGGTCGCCGGCGCTCTCGCCGGCGTCCGGCGCGAACGCGCCCACGTAGACCAGCGCCTTCACCGACGTGACGCCCGGCGACGCGTTCGAGATCACCATCCCGCCGTAGGAATGGCCGACGAGGACGACGTCGCCCTCGATGCCGGTGAGCGTGGTGCGCAGGTAGTCGGCGTCGTGGCGCACCCCGCGTAAGGGGTTGGCCAGCGCGACCGCCGGATAGCCGGCGTCGAGCAGGCGCTGGATCACGCCGTTCCAGCTCGCTGACTCGGCGAAAGCGCCGTGGACGAGGACAATCGTGGGCTTACTCATGGTTCCACCCGATCTCGCGGTCCAGTGACAGTCGAATTCTGTAACCACAGTGTTGCCGACGCATCAGTCAGCCGACTGACGAAGCCGAACGCGTAGCCGCCACCCTGCGCGACCGCACCCGGCCGGCTGCAGGCCGGTCATCCGGGGGATCCGACGCGTAGGACGTCGCCCAGGCGGTGGGTGTGCCGGGCGGCCGCTTCCGCCGCCACCACCGCCACCAACGCACCCAGCAGCACGACGACCGCGGTGCCGAGCAGCCACCACGGCACCACGGTGGGCGGGTCGCCGGCCTGGCCCGTCAACGTGCGCAACGCGAGCGCGTCGAACGTCAGCCTCACCAGAAGCAGGCCCAGCAGGGGCCCGCAGACCGCGGCCACCAGCAGCGGGGGCAGCAGTTCGGCCGCGGCGACGCGCTGCGCGTCGCGTGGCCGCAGACCCAGCGTGCGCAGCCGGGCCAGCGTCGTCCAGCGCTCGGGAGCGCTCGCGGCCGCGCTGAGTGCGAACCCGAGCAGGCCCAGCACCAGGAGGGCTCCCGCGGCGGCCCGGTCGAGCGTCACCAGGCCGGCGTTGAGCGGCGCGGTCCGCAGGTCGTGGACGACGTCGGCGCGGACGAAAGTCCGGCCCCCGACGGCCGCGCCGACGACCGCGCGGGCCGCGCCGGGGCCGTTGACCCACACGGTGTTGGGGACGAACGGCCGGCCGGGCCCGGCGTCGATCATGATCAGGTCGGGGGCGTCACCCACGTCCGGCGCGACGCCGACGGCCTCGAGCTCGAGCGCCGGAGCGGCGCCACGGAGCAGGCGCATCGACATGCCCGGCCGGAGGCTGCCGTCGTGGGAGCGGACCAGCACCGGGATCCGGTTCCCGGACGGCCGGAGCCGGGCGAGTTGCGGCGCGTCCGGCAGCGGGTTGTGCGCCAGCAGACTCTCGAGCCGGGCGGCCTGGACGGTCATCAGGCTCGGCGTGACCGCCTGACCGTCGGCGATGACGCTGACCGTGTCCTCGACCTGGGCGGCGGCGACCTGCGTCACCCCGGGCGCGGCGGCGATCTGCCCGACCGGCGTCGCCGCTCCGGCGGGTAGGTCCAGCCGGGCGTCGGCGCCGACCGTGCGCCAGGAACCGTCGGTCATGCCGTGCGACGCGGTGGTCTGCAACGTGGCGGCGAACGCGGCCAGCGCGACCGTGGTGGTCAGGGCCAGCAGCGGCAGCGCCCGGCCGGCGGTCGCGCCGGCCCGGGCGGCCCCGAAGACGGCCAGCGCGCGCCGGGAGCGCAGCGCCTGACGCAGCGCCAGCCGGATACCGGCGGGCACCAGCCGCAGCAGCAGGAGCGCCCCGGCGACGACGCCGAGCGTCGGCGCGCTCGCCGGGAGGGCCGAGTCGCCCACCCCCCGCTGACGCAGCGCGACCAGGGCCGCGGCCGCCGCGGCCAGCACCGCGACGTCGATCGCCGTCCGGCGCAGCTGCCGGGTGCGTTGCTGCCAGCCCCGGGCCGACCGGTTGGCCGGCCGCCGCCGGTCACTCGTCGCCCGGGCCGCGGTGAGCGTGCCGAAGACCGGGCCGGCCACGACCGCGCACAGCACCACCCACGGCGCCCACCGCAGCGCCGCCCCACCGGCCAGCAGCCCCGACAGGGCCAGCCCGGCCAGGAAAGCAGGCACCGCCACCAGCACCGACTCGACCACCAGCTCGGTGGCGACGTCCGGCAGCCCGGCGCCCCGCCGCCGGGCGGTGATCAGCGCACCGGCGCGGCGACGGCCCAGCAGGTCGGCGGCGAGCAGCAGCACCAGCGCGGCCCCGGCCAGCACGGCGATCACCAGCACCGACGCGCTCGCGTAGGCGGCGTCGACCTGCTCCCGGACGTGGCCCAGCACACCGTCGAGCTGGGTGTTCCACTTCAGCGACGTGTCGCGCTGCGCCGACGAGCCGGACGAGGCCTTGAGCGCCACCACGGTCGCCGCCAGCCGCTGGGCCGACTCCCAGGTCAGCCGGTCGGGGTCGGCCTGGTACCAGACCGTGCGCACGAGCTGGTCGGGCAGCAGCGCGAGCCGGCCGTCGGGCAGGGACTCGGCCGACAGCATGCCCCCGAGCCGGGTGCTGCCCGCACCGTCCAGACCGGTCGCCGGACGCAGCAGCCAGGGCACGACCTGCCAGGCCGGATCCTTCGGATCCACCGGCCGGAAGATGCCGCTGACCAGGACGTTGTACGGGTTCCGCTGGTCGTCCTCGACCGGGACGTGGTCACCCGGACGCACCTTCAGCGCGGCCGCGTCGGCCTCCGACAGGCCCACCTGCGCTTCCCACGGCGGTCCGGCGTCCGGCGTCTCGACGGTCCCGGCGACGGTTCCCCGGGGCGCGCGGCCGGCGACCCAGGTGACGTCCGGGCCGCCGCGGTCGGTCTGGACGTAGTCGAGCTGGAAGCGCCGCTGGATGCTGCCGTCGGTGACCAGCAGCGAGACGCTCGTGGCGGTGAGCACCGGCGCCCCCAGCGCGGCGCGCAGCTCGGGGTCGAGCGCGTCCTTGGCCTGTCCGCGGAAGTCGTCGACGTCGGTCGCGAGCTTGTCGTTGCGGATGCGACCGCCGTAGTTGCCGTAGTCGTCGGGCCAGCGCGACTCGACCTGGACGGCGGCGTCGGGCCCGGCCCGGCGGATCGCGTCCTGGGCGGCGTCGTCGGCGGTGGCGCCCATCAGCGGCGGCACCGCCGCCGCGAGCATCGTGACGACCAGGACCACGCCGGCGACCAGCGTCAGCGGTCCGGCGTCGGCCCGGGCCCGCCCGCGAACGCTCGGCCAGTGCACCGCCGGAAGCCGAATCACGACGCCACCCGCAGATGCGCCGCATCGGCCCGGCGGGCCTGGATCGAGACCACCGCGGCGACCGCCAGCCCCCCACCCACGACCAGCGCGGCGAGCAGCGCCGACCCGGTCGCCCAGGGCCACGCGGTCGTGGCCGGTGGCACCGCGACCGCCCCGGTGTCGGACCGCACCAGCAGCGGCGCGACGGCCCAGTTGGCCGCCGCCCCGACGACCGCCCCCAGGGCCAGGAGCGGCAGCAGGACGGCCGCGTGCTCGGCGAGCAGCATGAGACGCAGATCCCGCCGGGACACCCCCAGCCCCCGCAGCCGGGCCACCTCGAGCGCGCGTTGCCGCACGTCGTAGACCACGTGCAGCACGACCCCTCCCAACAGCAGCAGCACCGACGCCGTGACCAGGATCCGGAACATCGCCGGGAGAGACGCGCGCAACGGCCCGTTGGTCAGCCGGGCCGTCTCGCCGGACCTGGTCGTGACCTCACCGAGGTGCAGCGCGTCCACCGTGGACCCGGCCCGCGGATGCCCGACCCACCACGCGGTCACCGGCGAGGTGAACTCGCCCCGGACGGCCAGCGCCCGGGTCAGCGTGTCCACGTCGGCCAGTGCCCCGGGCGCGCCCGGGGCCGACGGGATCGTCGGCACGACGTCCTTGACGACCCCGACGATCGCCGTCGATCCGAAGCCCAGGCTGAGCACGGAGCCCCGGTGCGCGCTCACGTCCCGGGCGAAGCGCGTCGAGACCACGAGCGGCACCGGCCCCGGATCGGGGAAGGCCGTGGCGACCAGCGTCCGGCTCAGCGCGAGCGGGTCGGAGAACCCCACGTCGGCGCTGACGTGCAGGCGGTCGCCGGACGCGCTGACGACCCGCCGGGACGTCTGCCCGGACAGCGGCGCGGCCGCGCGGAGACTCCACTGGGCCGGGAACGTCGCCGGCACGGTCAGGACCACGTCGACGTGGGCGTTGATCACCTCCCACGACGTGCTGGTGACCGGGATCGACACGGCCACGAGCCGCAAGCCGTCCGCCGGCACGCAGCCGGGCACCGGATGCGGACGGCCGTCGAGCTCGATCGGCGGCCCGCTGCACGCGGTACGCAGCCCGGTGGCGTCCTGCAGGAGCAGTTCCGGGGTCACGACGATGGACCCGCCACCGGTCGCCGTGCCGGTGAGCGTCAGGGTCGCCGACCGCGGCAGCACCGGGCCGGTCACCGTCGACGTCGGGGCGGCCGGCCGGGCCACGTCGGACCAGCGGTCGTCGCTGCGCCCGCGCAGCAGGCGGCCGGCCTGCCGGGTGTCGAGAGCCACCAGCTGCGGGGCCGAGCTCCCCTCGCCGAGGTACTGGCCGACGGCCACGTTGTGCTCCACGACCGGGGTGATCGTCCCGCCGGTGGCCGCGCCGACCTGGACGCCCTGCCCGGCCGTCGGCGGCTTGGCCAGCGCGATCGCCAGGTCGGTGCCGACCGCCAGGTCGGCCTGGTCGCGCTGGGACGCGGCCCAGGTGGCGCCGAACGCGGTGCCGAACGTGGCGGCCGCGCAAGCCAGGCCGATGAGCAGCGCGGCCGCGACCGCCTGGGGCCGCCGTGCGGCCTGGTGGGCGGCCAGCGGCCAGACGAGTCCGCGGGCCCGGGTCGCGAACCGCTCGGCCCGAGCCAGCGCGAGCGGCAGCAGCCGCAGGACGATCGCGATGCTCGCGGCCAGGATCAGCGCCGGGGCCAGCACCCGGACGACGTCGGCCCGCGAGCCGCCAGCCGCCGGTTGGGCCCGCAGCTGCCACCAGCCGACGGCGGCCAGCGCACACAGCAGCACGTCGACGCCGGAGCGGGCGAGCAGTTCGCGGCGGGACCGGCGGTCGCCGCTGTCCGGAACCCGCCGCACGGCCAGCCCGACGTGCAGGACCGCGAGCGCCAGCGCACCGCTGACCACGGCCACGACCTGGGCCGGCGTCACGATCGGACGGCTGGTGAGCCCGGCGTCGGCGAGCGGCGACAAGTGGGTGAGCGTCGAGTGCAGTGCGGTCGACGCCGGGATCGACACCGCCGCCGCGAGCACCGCGAGCACGACCGCCTCGACCGCGGCCAGGAGCGCGAACTGCCCGCGGTCGAGGCCCAGCGCGCTGAGCAGGGCCCGTTCGTCGGTGCGTTCGCTGGTGGCCAGCCGCCCGGCCAGCGCGAGCGCGATCGCGGTGAGCACGACGCCGATCAGCGCGAACGCCAGCACCGAACTGGCGATGAGCTCCTGCTGCCTGCGGGCGTCGAGGAGCGTGTCCGGGATCGGCGAGGTGACCCGGTCGAACTCGACGCGGTCGCCGAGTTTTCCGGAGAGCATGCGGTCCGCGCCGAGCAGCGAGGACGTCAACCGGTCGAGGCCGGGGCCGGTCGGCGCGGACAGGTCCGGACGGGCGGTGACCTCGAGCCGGTCGAGCGCCGAGCCGCCGGCCAGCAGGTCGTCCAGCGTGACCAGGAACGGTCCGTACGCGTTGACCTGGGAAGCGTAGGCCAGGTCGGCCGGGTGCGGATCGAAGCCGGCTCCGCCCAGCGGGTCCCGGTCCCAGCCGGCACCGGCCTCCGGACGCACCAGCCCGACGACGACCACGTCGACCGCCGGGGCGGGCGCCCGCCCCACCTGCGCGCCGAGATGCACCCGGCTGCCGACCGTCAGCCCGAGCAGGCGGGCGGTGCTGTCGAACAGCACGGTCTCCAGCGGTCGGGCCGTGGCCCGCGGCCAGCGCCCGGCCCGCAGGGTCGCCACCGCGGGCAGGTTCTCGACGCCGGACAGGTAGGCCTCGGCCAGCAGGCCGCGGTCGTCGTCGCTGGCCATCGGCAGCTTGTGCATCGGGGACGACGCCCGGGTGGCGGTCGTCGCGGCGAACGGTGCGGTCGCGTCCAGGAGGACGCGCCGGGTGTCGGCCGCGACCGGCCGGGCGTCGGCGGCCGCGATCTTCACCGTGTAGGCGGTGGCCTGCACCTGGTCCGGACGCAGCCGGGACGCCGCGACCTCG